>NZ_JBVHLU010000017.1:35077-150859 GCF_055558835.1 Embleya sp. NPDC025285 | reverse complement strand
GTTTTTCTTCTTTTTTTTTCCTTGTTTGTCTCCTCTTCCCTCCTTTTCTCCCCCCCCCCCCCCCCCCCCCGACCCGGTGCCGGGACGGGGCAGCCCTACCGCCCGAGTCCGCGATAGCGCCGTACCGACAACGGCGCGAAGATCGCGATGAGCACCAGCGGCCAGACGAAGGCCATCAGGACCGCGTGGTCGGCGATCCAGGAGCCGCCGGCCCAGCCGGGGTTCCCGAACAACTCGCGGCCGGCGCCCGCGCTCGCGGACAGCGGATTCCACTCGGCGATCGTGCCCAGCCAGCCGGGCATCGTCTGCGGCGCCACGAACACGTTGGACAAGAAGCCCAGCGGCCAGACCAGGATCTGCAGGGCCGCGACCGACTCCGGCCCCTTCGCGCGCAGCGCCAGGTAGATGCCCATCCACAACACCGCCAGCCGCAGCGCCAGCAGCAGCGCGACGGCGAGCGCCGCCCGTCCCGGTCCCTCGTGCCAGCGCCAGCCCACTGCGAGCCCGCAGCCGATCAGCACGAGCAGTCCGACGGCGGCGTGCAGCATGTCGGCGAGCACCCGACCGCCGACCACCGCCGAGCGGGACATCGGCATCGACCGGAATCGGTCGGTCACCCCGCGCGAGGCGTCGCCGGCGACCGCCGTGAAGGTGGACTCGATGCCGAAGACCATCGTCATCGCGAACATCCCCGGCATCAGGAACTCGCGGTAGTCGCCGCCACCCGGCACGTCCATTCCGCCGCCGAACAGGTAGCCGAACATCAGCACCATCAGCACCGGGAACAGCAACCCGACCAGTACCGGCGCGGGTTGGCGGGCCCAGTGCGCGAACGCGCGCCGGGTCAGCGTCCAGGTGTCCAGCACGGCCCAGCGCAGTGCGGTACTCATCCGGCCACCTCCGCCTTGTCGCCCGTGCCGGGTTTGCCCGCCGCGCGCGGCGGTCCGCCCGCGCGGTCGTCCGGTTTCTCGTCCCGACGCACTCCGGTGATGGTCAGGAAGACCTCGTCCAGCGTGGGTCGGCGCAGCGCGATGTCCTCGGCCTCGATGCCCGCGTCGTGCAGCGCCCGCACCGTGCCGGTCAGCGCGGCCACCCGGTCGGAGACCGCGATGCCCACCCGCCGCTGGTCGTGGTGGATCTCCGGATTGCCGGCGCCCACGTCGGTCAGGATCGCGGCCGCCGCGCCCAGGTCGAGCGGGTCGCGGACCACCACGTCGATCCGGTCGCCGCCGAGCCGGGACTTGAGCTCGGTGGGTGTGCCCCGGGCGATCACCCGGCCGTGGTCGACCACCGAGATCGCGTCCGCGAGCATGTCCGCCTCCTCCAGGTACTGCGTGGTCAGCAGCACGCTGGTGCCGCCCGCCACCAGTTCGCGCACCGCGTCCCACACCTCGGTGCGCCCGCGCGGGTCGAGCCCGGTGGTCGGCTCGTCCAGGAACAGCACGTCGGGCGCCAGGATCAGCGACGCGGCCAGGTCCAGCCGGCGCCGCATGCCGCCCGAGTACGTGGTCACCGCCCGCGTGGCGACGTCGGTCAGCGCGAACCGCTCCAGCAGCTCGCCGGCCCGGATCCGGGCCTTGCGGGCACCCAGGTGGTGCAGCCGGCCGAACATCTCCAGGTTCTGCCGCCCGCCGAGCATCTCGTCCAGTGCGACGTGCTGCCCGAGCAGCCCGATCCGGGCCCGTACCCTCGCCGCGTCCCGCGTCACGTCGAGCCCGGCCACCTCGGCCCGCCCGCCGTCCGACGCCAGCAGTGTGGTCAGGATCCGCACCGCCGTGGTCTTGCCCGCCCCGTTGGGTCCGAGCAGCCCGTGCACCGTCCCGACCGGCACCTCCAGATCGAACCCGTCCAACGCCCGCTCGGCGCCGTAGGTCTTGGTCACACCCTCGGCGGAGATCGCCAGTGGCATGTACACCCCTTCTTGTTCGGCTTGTCGCGCTCTCGGGTCATGCCCTCGAAAGCCAACTCTGTACAACGTACGAAGTTGCTCCGTACGCCGTACCGTACGACATACGGAGTTGTCGCGCAAGCGTGCTCCCGATCGAATCCACGGCACTTGTCGATCAATTCCGGATGACGTACCGTACGCCATACGGAGTTTCCCGAGAGAGGCACGCACGTGGCACGAGAAAAGAGTGGGCGCGCCGATCCCGCGCGGACGCTCGCGTTGTTGTGGCGCACCGGCGAGGGGCCGACCAGGGGTCCCAAACAGGGACTGACCGTGGACCGCATCGTGCTCGCGGCCATCGCGATCGCCGACACCGACGGGCTCGGCGCGCTGTCCATGCGCGCGGTCGCCGAGCGCCTGGGGGTCGGCACCATGTCGCTGTACACCTACGTGCCGGGCAAGGCCGAGCTGCTGCACGTCATGTTCGACACCGTGCTCGGCGAGAGCGAGCTGCCCGACCCCATCGGGCTCGGCTGGCGCACGGCGCTGGAGCGGCAGGCGCGCGCCGACCACGCGCTCGCCCAACGGCACCCGTGGGTGGTGCAACTGTGGGGTCCCGGACTGCTGTTGATGGGCCCCAGGATCACCGCCCGGGCCGAGGTGGCGCTGCGCACCGTCGCCGACCTCGGGCTGACCGAGGCCGAGATGGCACACGTGGTCGGACTCGTGGACGCGTACGTCCGCGGGGTCACCCAGGTCGCCGTCGACGTCAACCGGGACGCGGCGAACAGCGGCGTGGGCTACGAGGACTGGTGGACGGAAAGCACGCCCTACCTGGAACGCCTGATCCAGCCCGCCCGTTTCCCCACCCTCACCCGGGTCTGGGCCGCCGGCACCTACGAGGAGCCGCCCGAGGCGAGCTTCGAGTTCGGCCTGCGCCTGGTCCTGGACGGCATCGAGACGCTGATCCGCTCCCGCGAGCCCGCGAAGTCCGCGGACCCCGCCCGGCCTGCGGAGTCCCCCGAACCCGCCCGGCACGCCGAGCCCGCCGAGGCCGGGGAATCCGCCCGGCACACCGAACCCCCCGCGACACAGGAGTAACGAACATCGCCACCCGCGTCACCCACGCCCCGCCCGACCTGATCCGACGCGCCGCCACCTTCGCGCCGGCCGATCCGCCCCGCGCCGGCACCGTCGCCTTCTGGCCGCACCCGACCGGCACCGACACCGTCACCGTGCTCGACGCCGACGGCATCGAGCACACCCATCCCGCCGTGCGCGTGCCGGTCACCGACGCGGTCCGGCTGCTCTCCCGGGCCCGCCGGGCCCCGGACGCCCACCCGGCCGCCGCGTTCTGGGGCGCGGCCACCGTGCTCGCGCTGCAACTGGTCGCGCGCGGCCGGATGTTGCCCGGCCTCTCCCCCGGCGACCACGACGCGTGGCGGGCCGGGCCGCTGGACGCCGCCGACGTGGAGCGGGTGCGAGCGCTCGCCGACGCGATGCCCGGCGAGGCGCGGGCGATCCCGACGCCGGGCGGCGTGCTGCTCCCGGAGGCCGCGCCGCTGGTCCGCGCCTTCCTGGACGCGGTCGCCGACACCATGCCGCGCACCGCCGCGACGTCGCGTGTCGGCGACTCCACCGCGTCCGCCGACGACGCCTCCGCGTTCGCCGCCGCCGCTCCGCGCCGGTTGCCCGAGTTGCGCCCGTGGTCGGACCGGGTCGCCGCCGGGATCGACACCGGCGTGCGGATCTCGCTGCGGCTGGAGACGTACGACGTCGAACACGCGCCGTTCCGGGCCGTGGTCCAGGTGCACTCGCTCGCCGACCCGACCGCGGTGATCGACGCGGACACCCTGTGGACCGGCACCGACCCGCGCTTCGGCGAACGCGCCCGGCTGGACGTACTGCTCGCGCTGCGCCGGGCCGCCCGGGTGTGGCCCGCCCTGGAACCACTGCTGAACGCCGGCGTGCCGGACCGCGTGGTGGTCGGCGACGACGACCTCGGCGCGCTGCTCGGCGCCGCGACCGCCCGGCTGGCCGCCGCCGGTGTCGAGGTGCACTGGCCGCGCGATCTCGTCCGCGACCTCACCGCCAAGGCCGTGGTCGGCGCCCGCGACCGGGCGCCCGGTGATCTGCGCGCCTTCCTCGGCGGCGACACCCCGCTCGGCTTCGACTGGCAACTCGCGCTCGGTGAGCACCCGTTGACCGCAGCCGAGATGGACGCGCTGGCCGAATCGCACCGACCCGTGGTCCGTCTGCGCGATCAGTGGGTGCTGGTCGACCCCGCCCTGGCCGCCAAGGCCCGCAACCGCTCGATCAAACCGCTCACCCCGATCGAGGCGCTGAACGCGGCCCTGACCGGCGGCACCGAGGTGGCCGGCAAGCGGATCGAGGTGGGCACCTCGGCGTGGCTGGACGACCTGCGCGCGCGGATCGCCGATCCGGACGCCGGCGGCGAGCCGATCGCCGCGCCCGAGGCGCTTGCCGCGACCCTGCGCGACTACCAACTGCGCGGCCTGCGCTGGCTGGATCGCATGACCTCGCTGGGCCTGGGCGGCTGCCTGGCCGACGACATGGGCCTGGGCAAGACCGTCACCCTGATCGCGCTGCACCTGCACCGCCGGACCGTGTGCAGCGACCCGGCCGAGGCCGCGCCGACCCTCGTGGTCTGCCCGGCCTCGCTGCTCGGCAACTGGGAGCGGGAGATCGAGCGCTTCGCGCCGGGTACCCCGGTGCGCCGCTTCCACGGCGCCACCCGCACCCTCGACGACCTCGGCGACGGCTTCGTGCTCACCACGTACGGCACGATGCGCCTGGATCGCGCCCGCCTGGCCGCCGTGCCGTGGGACCTGGTGGTCGCGGACGAGGCTCAGCACGTCAAGAACCACAGCTCCGGCACCGCCAAGGCGCTGCGCGCGATTCCGGCCCGGGCCAGGGTCGCGCTCACCGGCACCCCGGTGGAGAACCGGCTGTCCGAGCTGTGGGCCATCCTCGACTGGACCACCCCGGGCCTGCTCGGCAACCTCGCCGCGTTCCGCCGCCGTTGGGTCAAGCCGGTGGAGGCCGATCGGGACGGCCCCACGGCGGAGCGACTGGGCCGGCTGATCGCGCCGTTCCTGCTCCGCCGCCGCAAGTCCGATCCGGGCATCGCCCCGGAGCTGCCCGCCAAGACCGAGACCGATCAGCCCGTGTCGCTCACCCGCGAGCAGGCCGGGCTGTACGAGGCGGCGGTGCGCGAGGCGATGGCCGAGCTGCGGGACAGCAAGGGCATGGCCCGGCGCGGGCGGATCGTCGGCCTGCTCACCGGGCTCAAGCAGATCTGCAACCACCCCGCGCAGTACCTCAAGGAGAGCGCACCCCGCCTGGACGGTCGCTCCGGCAAGCTCGAACTGCTCGACGAACTCCTGGACACCATCCTCGCCGAGGACGGCGCGGTCCTGGTCTTCACCCAGTACGTCACCATGGCCAGACTGCTCGCCCGCCACCTCGACGCCCGGGGCATCGGCAACCAGCTTCTGCACGGCGGCACTTCGCCCGCCCGCCGGGACACCCTGGTCGCCCGCTTCCAGGACGGCGAGGTGCCCGTCTTCCTGCTCTCGCTCAAGGCGGCCGGCACCGGGCTCAACCTCACCCGCGCCGACCATGTCGTGCACTACGACCGCTGGTGGAACCCGGCCGTCGAGGAACAGGCCACCGACCGCGCGTACCGGATCGGCCAGACCCGGCCGGTCCAGGTGCACCGGTTCATCGCCGAGGGCACCATCGAGGACCGGATCGCCGAGATGTTGCGCGACAAGCGCGCGCTGGCCGAGTCGGTGCTCACCGGCGGCGAGGCGGCGCTGACCGAACTCTCCGACACCGAACTCGCGGACCTGGTCGAGCTGAGGAGCGCCCGATGACCGATGAGCGCCCGATGAGCGCCGAACCCGCCCGCGTCTTCCCCGCGTTCACCGCCCGCCGGTCGCGCGGCGCCAAGGGGCAGACCTGGTGGGGCCGCGCCTGGACCAACGCCCTGGAGGACTCGGCGCTTTCCGAGGAGCCGATGCGCAGGGGCCGGGCCTGCGCCAACTCGGGCCGGGTCGGCCCGATCACCGTCGGCCCGGGCCGGATCGCCGCGACCGTGCACGACGCGGACGGCACGCCGTACGAGACCGTGGTGCGGGTCGAACGGTTCACCGACGCGCAATGGGATCGCTTCCTCGACCAGGTGGCCGCCAAGGCCGGGCACCTGGCCGCGCTCGTGGAGCGGGACATGCCGCGCGATCTGGTGAGCGCCGCCGAGGACGCGGACGTCGTGCTGCTCCCCGGCATCGGCGATCTGGATCCGGAATGCGACTGTCCCGACTGGGAGTTGCCCTGCACGCACGCCGCCGCGTTGAGCTACCAGACGGCCTGGCTGCTGGACGCGGACCCGTTCGTGCTGCTGTTGATCCGCGGGCGGGGCGAACGCGTGTTCCTGGACCGGTTGCGCGAGCGGGACACGATCACCCGCGTTCGTGCCCCGGCGGCCGGGGTGCCCGGGGCCGGAACGACCGGGCCCGGGCTGCCCGGGTCCGGGGTGACCGCCCGGGAGGCGTACCGGCCGGCCGACCCGTTGCCCGCCGATCCGCCGCCGGTCCCGGACCCGGTCGCGCCGGCGCGCATCACGCCGCCGCCCGGGATCCCGGCGGGTGCGCTGGAGTCGCTCGTCGCCGAAGCCGCGCGCCGCGCCCGCGAGCTGCTCGCGGAGCAGTACTAGGGCGTGTCTTCAATCCCCCGTCGGGCTCCGCGTGTGAGCGCAGCGAGGAGCCCGACGGGCGGATGCCGTGCATCGGCGTGCCGGAGAAGCGCCCGCATCGTGGTTCGGTCTCCCTCGCCCGGCTGTGGCAGGACCACGGCGTGCGGCCGGCCGCCGTCCTGGGCCACTCCCCGGGGGAGATCGCCGCGGCATGTGTCGCCGGCGCGCTGACCTGGTGCGCTGGGGCACACGAAGAGTGAGATAGCCAAGCTGCTCTGCATCACGGTCAGCACGGTGGAGCAACACCTGACGCGGATGCACCGCAAGGTCGGGGTCAACGACCGGGCACAGTTGGCGTCGGCGCTGTTCACCGGTCCGCACAGGCAGGCGATCGGCGTGTGGCGCACAAGCGGCCGGCGCCCGGCCGGGCTGCCTCGTCGGGCTGCCCGGGTCGGGCGCCGGGCGTTGCGGGGCGGCGGCACGGCGTCGGTCGGAAAACACGATGATCATGCTGGGGGCCGGCTCTAGGATGATCGCCGCAGTGTCGCCGAGCGGACAGAGACGAATCGAACCATGCGCACACCGACGGGCCTCTCGCGTCAGGTCCTGATCTTCGACGCCGACGACACGTTGTGGGAGAACAACGTCCTGTTCGAGCGGGTCATCGAGGACTGGCTGGACTGGCTGGACCACCCCACCCTGGACCGGACCGAGATCCGCGCGATTCTCAACGACATCGAGGCCGCGAACGCGATCACGCACGGGTACGGGAGCAAGATGTTCCTGCGCAGCCTGGGCGAGGCGCTGGAGCGGCTGCACGCGCGGCCGGCCACCGCCGCGGAATTGCGGCACATCGAGCAACTCGCCGTCGCGCTGGTGGAGAACCGGGTGGAACTGGTCCCCGGGGTCGTCGAGACGCTCACCACCCTCGGCGCGCGCCACGACCTGATGCTGCTGACCAAGGGCGACACCGAGGAGCAGCAGCGCAAGATCGACGCGTCCGCGCTGGCCCACCACTTCAACAGCGTGCACATCGTGCCGGAGAAGGGTGTCGACGCCTACCTGGACCTCACCCGCACGCACGGGCTCGTGCCGGAGACGACCTGGATGATCGGAAATTCCCCCAAGTCCGACATTCTGCCCGCTCGGGGCGCGGGTCTGGGCGCGGTGTTCATCCCGAACGCGCATACCTGGGTCCTGGAGCAGAGCGAGCTGGATCCGAACGACAGCCGGGTGTTGACGCTGACCGCGTTCCCGCAGTTGCTGGAGCACTTCTGATGGCGGCGGACCGGCCCGCCGGCCCGTCCGTGTCCTGTGTCTTCGTGTGCCACGACGGCGCCGGGAGGGTGTTGTTGGCCCGCCGGTCGGCCGCGGCCCGGGACGAGGCGGGCACGTGGGACACCGGCGCGGGCGCGCTGGAGTGGGGCGAGACCTTCGAGCGCGCGGTGGCCAGAGAGGTACGCGAGGAGTACGCGACCGAGGCGTTGTCGATCGAGACCATCGGGGTGCGCAACGTGCTGCGCGGGGAGCCGGTGGAGACGCACTGGGTCGCGGTGGTGTTCGCGGTCGCGGTCGACCCGGAGCGGGTCGCGATCGGCGAGCCGCACAAGTTCGACGCGCTGGAGTGGTTCGCGCCCGACGCGCTGCCCACGCCGCTGCACTCGCAGTGCGCGGCGGGCCTCGGCCTGTTCCACGACTGGCTGAACCGGCCCCGGTAGCGCGACCGGGTCCGGTGGCCCGACCGGAACCCGGGAGCCCGGCGGGGCCGGTAGACCGACCGGGCGGTGGCCGAGGCCGCGCCGGCCGATCGTGCGGGCCGATCGGTCGCCCGCGCCCCGGCCGGCGAGGCTCAATGGCCGTACGGCGCGCCGCCCGGGTCCGCGTGCGCGGCCAGGTCCTGTTCGATCATCGCCTCCGGCCCCGCTGCGGTCCGCGCGGCCAACAGCCGCTCGTTGGCCGCCTGTTGCTCGCTCCCGTCGTAGGGCGTGCGGTGCTCGAAGTGCAGGCAGCTCCAGGACCGGTCGAGTTGCCGGCCCCGCCGCAACCGGGTGCGCGCGGCGACCTTCGCGAGCAGGTCGTCGTCCTCGCTGCCCCAGCCCACATAGCGCGGGCAATAGCCGCCGACGAGGTCGAACGTACGGCGGTCCACCAGCATCGCCCCCCACTGATACGGCGCGCGCCACAACCGGCTTCGGGGCCCGTACGGCGCCCGCGCCCGCGGCGGGGGCAACACGCGCGGGATCGCCTGCACATCCTCGGGCGCGCCGGGCGGTGGCGGATCCCACACCATGCGCTCGTCCGGGAAGCCGCGCAGCACACCGTCCGGATCCTCCCGTACGAAGCAGAACGGATCCCGGCCCACCGGGACCATGTCCACCGCGGCCCACCCGGACGGCAGTTCGGCGGCGCCGACGAGCCGGTACATCCACGGCTGGGCCAACGCCCCGCCGGCCGCCAACTCCAGCGCCCGCGCCACGAAGTCCCGCCCGAGCGGGGCCACGTCGGCGTCCGTCAGGTACAACACGGGTGCCCTGGCCCATTCCGCCGCCACGTTGCGCAGCAGCCCGGCGGCCAGGTTCGTGGCCGGGGCCCGGACCACTCGCACCCGCCGGCACGCGTCCAGGTCCGGCGGCACGGCCGGCGCCGGTTCCCCGGCCGTCGCCAGCACGACCTCGCAGCGCACGCTCTGCGCCAGCCAGGCCGCCGCGACCGACGCGAACACCGCGCGCGCCTCGTGGTCGCCGTACAGCGGAACCACCACGCTCACTTCCGGCATGCTCGGCCTCCCGTCACCGGGTCGCACCGCGCACCCTCGCGCTCGATGCCCGCGGTGGCGCGGTGAACCGCGGCTGGGCCTCGGTCGGCACCACGTGTGCGGGGCTCACGTGCGCGGGACGCCCGGTCGCGAACCACACCATCCACCGGGACGTGCCGTCGAAGCGCGGGAAGCCCCCGGCCCGACGAGGCGCGTTTCTCCAGAAGGTCGAGCGGGTCGTGCTCGACCCGACTGTCAGGTGTACCGGGCCCCCGACATCACGGTCAAGAGTCCTTCGGTCACACATGGTGCACACCGGCGCCCGGAATCATCGCTTCCGGGCGGCCGAGGCGGACGCCCGAGTCCGCCGGAGCGCGCGGCGCGGGTGTCCGTCACCCCTCGACGGGCCCGGCGAACAACATGCCGGCCATGGCCCGGAACGTGGCACCCGGGTCGGCGGCGGCGGGGATCCCCCCGGACAGGTGCAGGGCGGCGTATCCGTGCGCCAGCGACCACGCGGCGAGTACCGCCTGATCCGGATCGCCCCGGCGCTCGGCCGGCACGCCCGCGACCCCGCCGCGCAGCGACGCGCCGGCCCGGGCGCGCTGGCGCAGCAGTTCGGGATCGGTGCCGTCGATCGCGTGCGGGCGGTTCATCACCTCGAAGTGCGCGGGGTGCGCGAGCGCGAACAACACGTAGCACACGCCCAGTTCGCGCAGCGCGTCCAGGTCGCCGGGAACCACCTCGGCGAGCGCGTCGGCAAGCAGTCCGTAGCCCTCGGCCGCGATCGCGGTGAGCAGCCCGGTCTTGTCGCCGAAGTGGTGCGCGGGGGCGGCGTGCGACACGCCCGCGCGGCGGGCCAGGTCGCGCAGGCTGATCGCGCCGATCCCGTCCGAGGCCACCACGTCCAGCGCGGCGGCGAGCACGGCGCGGCGCAGATCGCCGTGGTGGTAAGGGCGTCCGGTGGTCATGGATCGATGCTACTCGGGATCTAGGCATTGACAAGTCTGGGCCAGAAGAGCAATCTTGTCATCGACAAGTTCGGGGTCCGGCTCGGTGATCCGACCGATGACCGCACCCGGCGGCGAAGTCCCGGGAAGACACGCCCCGGAAGACGCGTCTCGGAAAGCACATCCGCAAGACAAGTCCCAGGAAGAGGAACCGACATGAGCGCGACGAACGAAACCCTGAACCCCGGACTGGTCCGCCGGATGTGGCAGACCCTGGAGCCGTTGCACGCGCTGAACTACTACTCACCGGAGATGTTCAAGGAGGCCGAGGCCCTCGGGTACGCGGTGGACGAACGCTGGCCGGCCTACTTCGCGATGCGCGCGGCGGCGCTGGGCGCCGCCTCCGCCGAACTGGTCACCTCGACGTTCTACAGCTTCAGCCCGGCGATGGTCGCCCGGTACGTCCCCCGGGCCTGGGAGATCGCCGATCCGACCGCGGTGCTCGCGGCCCGGCTGCGCGCGGCCGACGCGACGCTGCGGGCGGCGCTCGGTGAGCGCGTACACGCCCCCGAGATCGCCGAGGCCGCCGCACTGACCAGGGAAGCGGCCGAGGCGGCCGACAACGTTGGCCGGCCACTGGCCGCCGCGCACGCCGCGCTGCCGTGGGCGAGCGAACCACACCTGGTGTTGTGGCAGGCGATCACCCGGCTGCGCGAGCACCGGGGCGACGGCCACATCGCGGCACTGGTGACCCACCGTCTGGACGGCGTCGAGGCGCTGGTCTCACACAGCGCCGCGGGCGCGGCGCCGGCCGAGATCTTCGCAAGCCGACAGTGGAGCACCGACGAGTGGGACGCGGCCCGTGAGCGCCTCGCCGCCCGGGGCTGGCTCACCGCCGACGGCACCGCGACCGAGGCGGGCCGGACCGGCCGCGACTCCGTCGAGGCCCTCACCGACGAACTCGCCGCCCAGCCCTGGCAGGCCATCGGCGCGACCCGCGCCGCGCACCTGGCCGACCTGATCCTGCCCGCGGTCATGGACACGATCGGCACGGGCCTGCTCCCGATGCAATCAACCCTCGGGATCGGAATGACCTACCCCCACCAGACCTGACCGAACGCCCCGGGCAAACCGGCCCGAGCCGCGCCCACTCGGCCCGAAACCGGTCCCGAGGTCGCACCCAGGGTCGGGGTCGGGGCCGGAAGAGGGTCGAGGGCGAAACAGGGTCGGTGGGGCGGCGTCGGGCGCCGGGTCGGGGCGAAGCACCGGCGGGGCCCGAACCGAGGCCCGAGTCGGGGCGAGGCCGGGGCAGGAACCCGGGCCCAGGCTGGAGCCCGGCCCGAATCGGGTCAGGTCGGGTCGGGGTCGGGGCTGAGCCACGGGCGGGGCAGGAGGCGGGTCGGAGCCGAAGTCGGGGCCCAGGCCGGAAACCGAGGCGGGGCCGGAGCCAAAGCCCGAGCCGGGCCCGGAGCCGGGCCGGGGCCAAGTCTGGGTACGGAGCCGGGTCGGGGCGGAGCAGGTCGGGGGCTGGTCGGGGTCAGAGCCGAAGTCGAGCCGAGCCGAGGCTGGAACCGAGGCCGGGGCTGGAACCAAACCCGGAGCCGGGCCGGGGCCAAGTCTGGGGAGGGAACCGGGTCGGGGGACGGAACCGGGTCGGGGACGGAGCAGGTCGGGGGCAGAGCCGAAGTCGAGCCGAGCCCAGGCCGGAAACCGAGGCCGGAACCCGGGCCGGAGCCGGAGCCGGAGCCACGGCGGAGCCAGAGCCGAGGCGGAGCCCGGGCCCGGGCCGACATTCGTCCCGGATTCGGCTTCAGCGGGTGCCTTTTCGGGTGGATCGCGTCGTGGGTGAGGGCTTTGCCGGGGGGCCGGCTCCCGGTTTGCGTGGGGCCGGCCGGTTGGGTGGTCTGCCGGCCCTGGCGGTGGCCGGTACCGAACCCGCAGGCCGCTCCGCCTCGGCGGGCTGCGGCGCGGTGGGGTCGGTGCCGCCAGTCTGCGCCCGCGCGTGCGCCTCGCGCAGGCCGTGTTCGATCGCCCGCAGCGTCGCCTTG
Source organism: Embleya sp. NPDC025285 (assembly GCF_055558835.1). Taxonomy (NCBI): domain Bacteria; kingdom Bacillati; phylum Actinomycetota; class Actinomycetes; order Kitasatosporales; family Streptomycetaceae; genus Embleya; species Embleya sp. NPDC025285. The sequence continues at coordinate 138,501 of NZ_JBVHLU010000017.1, read as the reverse complement.
AGCCGGGCCGGCCGCCCGGCGGCGGGGCCGTGTGCCAGGTCGGTGCAGCCCACCAGGCGGCCCGTACCCGCGAACGGGCGCAGTTCGACCTCGCGCGTGCCGCCCGGTTCGAACCGGATCGACGTACCCGCCGCGATGTTGGCTCGTATGCCGAAAGTCGCCGCGCGGTCGAACACGAGCGCCGGGTCGATCTCGGCGAAGTGGTAGTGCGATCCGACCCGGATCACACCGGCGCCGGAGTTGCGCACCGAGACCGTCAACACGGGCCGGTCAGGGGCCGGCGCGGCCGGGTCGTCGCGGTAGAGGTACCGCTGTGGTCGGGCCATGACCATGGGATCGACGCTCCTAGGCGACGGGGAAGGGGGACGCGTGCACGAACTCGCGTCCGTGCGCCCGGCCGAGCGGATGGGCGTGATCGAGCGCCGGCCGGTCCGAATGGGCGTGCACGGGCCAGTGCGCGCCGGTCGCCGCGAGGCCGTCGTCGCCGTGCACGCGGAAGCGCTCGACGGCCAGGCCGACCCGAGCGGCCAGCACCCCGGCCGCCGCCGGCCCGGACAGCAGCGGTGCCACGCCCGGAACGGGCGGCAGCACGAAGGACGCGGGCAGCGCGACGGTGCGCACCGCGCCCAACACCCGGCAGCGCTCCAGCGCCCGGCCCAGGTCCGGATCACCGCCGATCAGCGCGACCTCGACGATCCGATGCGTGCCGTGTTGCCACACCAGGCGCGCGATCCGGTACAACTCGGCGTCCTCGTGCGGCTCCCCCGCCGGCGCCGCGATCAGCAGTGCGGCCCGCGCCGGCACTCGCGCGGCGGCCGCGCGCAGCCACTCGGTGAGTTGCTCCGTACCGGCGAACGGCCGGCCCAGCAGCACCCGGGACCGCTCCGCCGCCGGCAGCGCGAGCAGGGTGCGCGCCGTGTCCGCGACCAGCGTCGCGTCCCGGCCCAACGTGATCGGCACCACGCACACTCGCTCCGCTCCGCCCCGCAGCAAGGCGCACACCGCCCGGTGCAGTTGCCGTCCGCACGCCACCGACGTCACCTCGGGCCCGAACAGCCCCGGCAGCGCCGCGCCGTTCGCACTCTCGTGGCCGCCGACCGCCACCACCGCCACCCGCTCCGACACGACTCAGCCGCCGATCGGGTCGACGCCGGACATCGCCCCGGCGCCGGCCGATGCCGAAGCCTTGGGCTCGTCGATCTCGCGGGGTTCCGGATTCATCGTGAATTCCTTTCTGCGGCGGGTACGACCGAGAGCCGGCTCGGCCCCGGGACGTGCGGTGGCCCCGAGCGGCCGGGCGCGGGCCCGACCGACCGGCGTGCGGGCACGCCGGTCGCGGGCCTCGGATGCGACTGCCCCGCGGACCCGTGACGTACGCGAGCCGCAGGCCCGGTGGCCTGGGTCGAGGGTTGTCTCGTCCCGACTATCCGCCGGGGCGACCCGCCAACCTCGCGCATCGGAGTGAAATATGACCATCCGGCGAGGGCCTCGGCCTCCCGGAGTCGGGCGCGGATCGGGTAGACAGGCATCATGAAGTTCCTCGTCCCGGCACTCGTGGTCGTCCTCCTCGCGGCCGCTCTCGTGTGGTTCGTGACCCGCCGGCCGCGCACCCCGCCGCCGCCGGTGCCGTCCGGCCGCTCGTCCCGCCCGGCCCCCGGTCAGATCTGGTGGGCCTCGGTGCCCTTCGACGAGGGCGACACCGCCAAGGACCGCCCGTGCCTGGTGGTCCGGGTGGGACCGCGCGGCGCCGACGTGCTCAAGATCACCAGCCGGGACCAGAGCACCCGCGACCGCTATGTGCGCATGCCCACCAAGACCTGGGATCCGGGCGCGGAGCGCCGCAGTTGGCTGGAGACCGGACCGCTGCGCACGATCGGCCACGACGCCTTCCGCCGCCCGGCGGGCGTCTGCGATCGACGCGTGTGGTCCCGGATCAGCCGCGCCCACCGGGTCCGCTGACAAGACGCCACGCCCTGCCACCGCGTGCGGCCCCGCCCGCCCCCCGCCCGCCCGCCCGCCTGCCCGCCTGCCCGCCTGCCCGCCTGCCCGCCGACGACCTTCAGCTCTTCGGGTCGACCCCGTCCGCGAGTTCGTCCACGGCCAGGTCCCCGGTCGGCAACTGCGGCAGCCGATAGACCGCGTGCCCCACCAGATGGGTCGCCACCGGAACGGTGGTGAGTTGGAAGAACCCCACCATCACCAGCATCCCGATGTCGATCCCGCTGCGCAGCCGCAGCCCCAGACCGAGCGTGACCAGCAGCAGGCCGAGCACCTGCGGCTTGGCCACCGTGTGCATCCTGGACAACGTGTCCGGGAAGCGCAGCAGCCCCACGCCCGCGACGAACGCGAGCGCGCAACCCGCGAGCAGGCACACCGCCGAGGCGCCGTCGGCGAATTCGCCGGCCCGCACGTCAGCCGTCCTCGCGGGCCGAGAAGCGCACGATCGACACCGAGCCCAGGAAGCCGACCAGGGCCAGCGCCAGCAGCACCGGCACGGTCGTGGTGTGTCGGTTCAAGGTGGCCTCCGCCGCGATCGCGGCCAACACCACCGCGAGCAGCATGTCCACCGCCACCGCCCGGTCCAGGGTCGACGGCCCGCGCACGAGCCGGATCAGGGCCGCCACCGCGGCCCCGCCGAGCAATACGATCACGGCACCGCCGACGAACGCGTTCATGAACCACCTCCGGGGTCTGCCGCGGACACGCCGCGTTCCGCACGGGTACCGAACGCGGCGACCACCCGGGCCTCCAGGCGCACCACCGCCCGCCGGGCCGCCGCCACCGAGGCCGGCGTATCGGCGCCCAGGGCATGGATGAACAGCGTGGTCGGCCGGCCCTGACGGATCTCGATCACGATGCTGCCGGGCATCACGTTCAGCGCGAGCACGGTGAGCGTGAGCAGCACGTCCGAGCGGGTGGCCGACTCGACCCCCACCACCGAACTGCGCGGCAACCTGCCCGGCCACAACGCCTGCCACGCCACCCGCAGCGAGGACATCACCAGGTCACCCACGAACATCGCCACGAACCGGGCCAGCCCCCACGGCCGGAACGCGAGCCTGCCCCGACCGGACGACAGCGGCAGCAGTCCCGACAGCAGCACCGCGACCACGATCCCGGTCAGCACGTTGGCGACGGTCAGCGTGCCCCACAGCGCCACCCACACGGCGGTCAACCACACCACCAACAGCGGCGAGATCCGCCCGCGCCGGGACACCGCCCGAATCCGGGTCGCGCTCATCGGCCCGCCCCGCGTTCGAACCCGCCCGGCAGCGGCACCGCGTCGACATAGCCGACCCGGCCCACCAGTTCCACACCCGTGCGATCGACCAGTGCGACCAGCGGACCGGCCAGCACCGTGAAGGCCAACCCCACCGCGACCAGGGCGCAGGTCGCGTACGTCATCGCGCGCGGCAATGCCCCGCCGGTGGCCGCGACATCACGCCCGCTCAGACTCGCGCCGGAGGAGTACGCGGTCGCACCCGAGGTGTCCGGCGAACTGCCGAACACCTGCCCCCACACCCGGGCCATCGCGTACAGCGTCAACAGGCTGGTCCCCACCGCCGCGCCGATCAGCACGTACGAGGCCGGCGTGCCGCTCTCCGCGCCCGCCTGCAACAGCAGCCACTTGCCCAGGAATCCGGACAGCGGCGGGATCCCGCCCAGGTTCATCGCCGGTACGAAGAACAACACCGCGAGCGCCGGCGACAGCCGCACCAGCCCGCCGAGCCGGCCCAGGTCGGTACTCCCGCCGCGCCGCTCGATCAGCCCGGTGACCAGGAACAGCGAGGTCTGCACGGTGATGTGGTGGATCGTGTAGAACACCGTGCCGGCCAGGGCCGCCGCGCTCGCGATCGCGATGCCGAACACCATGTAGCCGATGTGGCTGACCAGGGTGAAGGACAACAGTCGGTTCAGGTCGCTCTGCACGATCGCGCCCAGGATGCCGACGATCATCGTCGACGCGGCCACCACCAGGAGCAGTGCGCGCAGATGTCCGTCCGGGAAGAGCAACGTCTGCACCCGGATGATCGCGTACACACCGACCTTGGTCAGCAGTCCGGCGAACACCGCGGTCACCGGCGCGGGCGCGGTCGGGTACGAGTCGGGCAGCCACGCGGACAGCGGGAACACCGCCGCCTTGACCCCGAATCCGATCAGCAACATCGATTCCAGCACCAGTTGCACGCCGGGATCCACCTCGGGCAGCCGTACCGCGAGCTGGGCCAGGTTGACCGTGCCGGTCGCCGCGTAGACCATCGCGATCGCGGCGAGGAACACCATCGAGGACAGCAGGCCGACCACCACGTAGCCGGCGCCCGCGCGCACCCGGGCGGCGGTGCCGCCCACGGTCAACAACACGTAGCTGGCCGCGAGCAACACCTCGAAGCCCACGTACAGATTGAACAGGTCGCCCGCCAGGAACGCGTCCGCCACCCCCGCGACCAGGATCAGGTACGTGGGGTGGAACACCGACAGCGGCGTGGCCTCGTCCTCGTCCGCACGGCCCTGGCCGATCGAGTAGACCAGGACGCCGAGGGTGACCGCGCAGGAGACCACCAGCATCAGCGCGGACAGCCGATCCGCGACCAGCACGATCCCGGTCGGCGCGGGCCATCCGGCCAGCCTGGCCACCACCGGACCGTCCCGATCCGCGGCCACCAGGAGCGCGATCGCCACGCCGAGAACCGCGGTCAGCACCCCGATGCTGATCACCCGCTGGCCGCGCGGCAGTCGGGCGCCGATCGCCAGCTTGAGCCCGGCGCCGAACAGCGGCAACAAGACCGGCAGCGGCGCCAGATGATTCATCGGCGGGGCCTGTTCCGGCCCTGCTCGTCACGGACTCGGCCCGTTGGATCGACGCGGCGCGGGAACTCGGTGTCGGGCACCGCGTCCACCACGCTGTCCGCGCGGGCGACGGCAGCCCGTTCGGCCCGCGCCTGCCGATTGAGCTCGCGCCGCGCCCGCCGGAAACGGGCCCGCAGTTCGGCCTGCTGGATGCGGTGCTCGGACTTGATCCCGCGCAGCCGCAGTTTCAGCTCCTCGCGCCGCTCGCCCACGATCCGCTGCGCCTCGGGCCGGCCGCCCTGCCCTCGCTCGTCCACGCCCAGCCGTCGACACTCGTCGGCGTAGTTCGCCCGGGCCTCCACCGCCAGCCGCCGCACCACTGCCCGACGCTCCGCCGTCTGCCTGCGCAACTCGCGGCGCAGCCGCCGGTGTTCGGTGCGCAGGTTGCCCCGCTCGGCACGCCGCCCCACGCGCAGGTCCTCGGCGTCGTCCTGGATCTCGTCGGTCCCGGTGAGTTCCCAGTGCCGGTGCACCATCGACAACACGAACGCGGTCACCGCGAGCGTGATCACGATCGCGGTCAACACCATCGCCTGCGGCAGCGGATCGTTCATCGCGCTCGGCAAGGTCACCCCGAGCACGGGCGCGCCGCCCGCGCGACCACCGCCGGCGAGCACGATCAGGTTGGCCCCGTTGCCGATCAGCACCACGCCCAGCAGGACCCGGGTCAGGCTGCGTTCCAGCACCAGGTACACCCCGACGCCCACCAGGACGGCGGCGGTCAGTACCAGGATCATCGTCGGGCTCTTCATACGATCACCGTCCGTTCGGCGTCCCGGTCCCGGGTCTGTTCGATGCGTCGGTCCAGCTCCGCGCCGAGCGCGGTCAACACGTCCTGCACGAGGCCGATCACCAGCAGGTAGACGCCGATGTCGAAGAACACCGACGTCGCGATGTGCACGTCGCCGAACAGCGGCAGCGTGGCGTCTACCACCGTGCTGCGCAGCGCCGAGCCGCCCACGATCAGGCCGACCAGGCCGGCGCCCGCGCTGATCACCAGGCCCGCGCCGAGCAGCCGCCCGGCGGGCAACGGCGCGGCCTCGGCCAGTTCGTAACGCCCGCCCGCGAGGTAGCGCAGGAGCAGCGCGAGGCCGGCGGTGATCCCGCCGGCGAAGCCGCCGCCGGGTGTGGAGTGGCCGCTGAACAGGAAGTACAGCGACAACACCAGCACGGTCGGGAAGGCGACCCGCGCGACCGTCTCGAAGAGCACCGTGCGCCGCTCGGGGGCGAGCGTGCCGACCACGACCGGCCCGGGGATCGGCTCTGCCGCCGGGTCCGGCTCGCCCGGCGGGTGGGTCCCGCCGGGCGGCGTCGGCGGGTTCGGTGCCCCGTCGCCGGGTCGCGGCAGGCCGTGGGCCCGGCGCACGAAGATCAGGCTGGTCACGCCGATCGCGGCGACCGCGAGGACGGCGATCTCGCCCATCGTGTCCCAGGCCCGGATGTCCACGAGCAGGACGCTGACGATCTCCTTGCCGCCCGCCTCCTTCGCAGCGGCGGCGAACGCCTGGGACACCGGCGGGTGGGTGCGCGCGGCGAACGCGGAGATCGCGACGCCCCCGAGCACCACACCGGTGAGCACGCCCAAGCCGATGTGCACGGCCCGGCGCCCCGGCCGGGTGGTGTTCGCGAACCGGCGCGGGAGTCGGCGCAGCACCAGCAGGAACACCACCACGCTGACCGTCTCGACCAGTCCTTGGGTGAGCGCGAGATCGGGGGCACCCTGGAGGACGAACAGCGTCGCGCAGCCGTAGCCGGTGACGCCGACCAGGAGTACGGCGGGCAGCCGGTCCCGGGTGCCGGCGGCGATCAGCGCGGCGGCGGCGACCAGTACGCCGACCACGACCTGCGCGGCCGAGTCGGACCAGCGTGGCGGATGCGGAAAGGGCAGCGGGAGGTGGGCGAGCGCGATCGAGGCGGTGGTCGCGATCAGGCTGAGCAGGATCACCCCGACATAGACCGGCATCGAGCCGCGCTGCGTGGTGCCGGTCAGTTGCAGGGCGCCTCGGTCCACACCGCGCACCAGCGCGTCGTACAGCCGCGAGGGTTCGATCCGCGCGGTGGCCAGTTGCAGGCGCACCACCGGCTCGCGGGCCAGGAACAGCACGATGCCCACGCCGATCGCGGCGCAGGACAGGTACAGCGCGGTACCCGGGCCGTGCCACAGGGCCAGGTGATAGTCGGTCCCTTCGGCCGGGAACTCGTCGGCGTACGACGAGATCCAGTGGTCCAGCGACGCTGCCGCCGGGCCCAGCACCAGGCAGCCGGTGCCGAGCAGGAGCGCGGGGCCGAGCAGCAGTCCGCCGAACGGTTCGCAGCCGGTGGTGGGTACGCCGGGTTTGCGGGCGAAGGCGCCCCAGACGAAGCGCAGGCTGTACGCGGCGGTCAGCGCGGAGCCGGCGACCAGCACGCCCAGCACGATGGAGTCGGTGCGGCCCCGGTGCAGAAACGCCTCGTACACGGCCTCCTTGGCGACGAACCCGACCATCGGCGGCAGCCCGGCCATGGACAGCGCGGCCACCACCGCGACCACGCAGGTGATCGGTATGGCCTTGGCCAGGCCGGACAGTCGGCGCAGATCCCGGGTGCCGGCGGCGTGGTCGATGATGCCGACCACCAGGAACAGAGTGGCCTTGAACAGGGCGTGTGCGACGAGCATCGCGATGCCGGCGAGCGCCGCGTCCCGGTTGCCCGCGCCGGTGACCACGATCAGCAGGCCGAGTTGGCTGACGGTGCCGTAGGCGAGCACTCGTTTGAGGTCGTCCTCGCGCAGCGCCCGCCATCCGGCCAGGAGCAGCGTCGCGCAGCCGGCGATCAGCACGATCGGCCGCCAGGGCATGACCTGGGCGAAGCCGGGGGCCAGGCGGGCGACCAGGTACACGCCCGCCTTGACCATCGCGGCCGCGTGCAGGTACGCGCTGACCGGGGTGGGCGCCGCCATCGCGGCGGGCAGCCAGGAACCGAACGGCACGATCGCCGACTTGGACAGCGCGCCGACCAGGATCAGCACGATCGCGGTGGTCACCACGGTGCCGCCGGGCGGGTCGGCGAGGATCTCGGAGAGCCGGTAGGTATCCGCCCGCTCGCCGAGCAGGATCAGCCCGACCAGCATCGCCAGTCCGCCGAAGGTGGTCATGGTCAGTGCCTGCATCGCGGCCCGGCGCGAGCCCCGGTGCTCGCTGCGATGACCGATCAGCAGGTAGGAGAAGACCGTGGTCAGCTCCCAGAACACGTACAGCAGGATCAGGTCGTCGGTGGTGACCAGTCCGATCATCGCGCCGGCGAAGCCGACCAGGACTCCGGCGAACGCGCCGAGCCCGGGCTCGTCCGCGGCGAAGTAGCGCGCGCAGTACACCAGGACCAGAACACCCACGCCGGCCGCGAGGAACACCATCAGCAGCGCGAGCGCGTCGCATCGAAACGCGAGGGAGACGCCCTGCTCGGGGATCCACGGGCGCGATTCGACCACCGGCTCGCCGTCGAACACCGAGGCGGCCTGGGCCAGTGCCCACCCCGTGGTCGCCACCGGGAGCGCGGCGAGCACGAGAAAGGCGTTCCGCCCGAGGCGTCGAATCAGCCACGGAGCAATCGCCGCGACCACGAAGTACGAGGCCACCGAGAAGATCATGACGCTACGTTATGGTGCATTACGCCCAAATCAGCACTAATCGGGCATATGTCCCTCGTTTTTCCACCCGCACCGGCGATCGGCCCTACGGCGTGCCTTCCATCCCCCGTCGGACTCCGTGGCGTCCGGCACCGTGCGTCGGAGTGCCGGCGAAGCGCCCGCCCAGTGGTTCCACGTGGGCGTTTCGCCGGGGCGGCGAGCGCAGCGAGGAGCCCGAAAGAGGATGGAAAACACACCCCACCGCGGCGGCGCGCCGTCCCGAGGGGGAACGCGTCACCACCTCAGTCGAGCAGCGAGCGCACCGCCTCCGGCGTGCGCCCGACCACGGTGGCGCCGTCGTCGGCGGTGATGATCGGCCGCTGGATCAGAATCGGATGCTCCGCCAACGCGGCGATCCAGCGCCCGCGATCGCCGGTCGTACGCCCCCACGTCCCCATCCCCAACTCCCCCGCAACCGCCTCACCGGTACGCGTGATGTCCCACGGCTCCAACCCCAACCGCCCCAACACCGCCTCGAGCTCATCCACACTCGGCGGCTCCTCCAAATACCGCCGCACGGTGTACTCGACGCCCCCCTCATCCAACAACGACAACGCGGACCGACACTTCGAACACGCAGGATTAACCCAAATCTCCATACCCCCGGACGCTACTACCCCACCAAAACCCCACCCTCCCAACCACCCAGCACCCACGAACCCCACAGTCAGGCCGGTGCCCGAGAACCCGTTGGCCAACCCCCGACCATCCACGTTCGGTCTCCTCGGCAAGGCATCAGGCAACGTCGGCTTCGATCGAGCCGCCGAAACCCCTCAGCCGGGCCGGCGCTTGCGGCCAACCCAACCCAACCGACACCCAAGCCCCACCGAACCCCTCAACCCGGCCCGCGCTTGAAGCCAACCCAACACGCCCCACGACACCAGCTCGAAATCAGCCAACGACACTCAGCCCGGCCGGCGTTTGAGGCCAATCCAACCCGACCGACACCCAACGCCCGCCGAAACCCCTCAGCCCGGCCGGCGTTTGAGGCCAATCCAACCCGACCGACACCCAACGCCCGCCGAAACCCCTCAGCCCGGCCGGCGCTTGAAGCCAACCCAACCCAACCGACACCCAAGCCCCACCGAACCCCTCAACCCGGCCCGCGCTTGAGGCCCTCGTCGAAGGCCCGCGCATAGGCCGCAGGGCCGAGTGTCTTCCCGGCCGCCGCCGCGATCCGCGACACGTCGCCGCGTTCGCCGACAGGCAACGGCGCGCCGATGGAGGCCCGAAGCACCTCCGCGCGGCCCAGGAGCGTCGCCGCCTCCGCCGCTCGGCCCGAGATCGACTCGGCCCCGGCCAGCCCCTCCAGCGCCAGCGCGACCGCCCGAGGATCACCCGAGGACCGCGCCGCCGCCAACCCCTCCTCGTGCAGGTCCCGCGCACCGACCGCGTCCCCGCGCAGTTCCGCCACAAAGCCCAATTCGGCCAACAACAGCGTCACCCCGTAGAACGGCACGCCGTAGTCCTCGTGCAGTCGACGATTCCACTCCAGCGCACCGCGCAGGTGCCGCTCGGCCCCCGCCAGGTCCCCCGCACGTCGCGCGCCGAGCCCCAGCCCGACCGTCGCGAACTCCTCCGCGAACCGGTCCGACCGCTCGACCGCGAGCCGACGCGCCCGCTTGTGGAAATCCTCGGCCGACCCGAAGTCACCCCGCAACAACGCGATCCGACCCAGCCCGGACCACCGGTACGACACATCCGTCCACAGGCCCAACTCCTCGGCCCCGCGCAGCCCTTCGCGATGCAGCTCGGCGGCCCGGTCGTATTCGCCCGACACCTCGGCCACATAGGCGAGTTGATCCGACGCCTGGACGAGCCCCCAGCGCTCGCCCAACACCGCGAACCGCGCCGCGGCGTCCGCCGCCGCCTCGCCGGCCGCCACGTGGTCGCCGCGGAACATCACCGCCTTCGCCCGACCGGTCAACGCCGCCGCGATCCCCCACGCGTCGTCCGCCGCACGAAAACCCGCCAGGGCCCGATCGATCAGCTCGCCACCCGCGTCCGCGTCCCCCACGTGCAGGTGGGCCAGGCCCAGGAACCACTCGGCCCGCGCCCGCCCCTCCGTGATCCCGTCGTAGGCCGCCAGCGCGTCGCGGCTCTGCCGTACCAGATCGCTGCCGTCGCCGATCACCATCGCGAACCCGGCCCGCCAGGCTCCCGCCGACGCGCGCAACGCGGCCGGCGCGCGACCCTCGACCGCCAACGCCGCGTCCAACGCCCGCCACGCCTCACGGTGGCGCCCACGCAGGAACCGGTACCACGCCGCCCCACCCGCCAACCGCAACGCGAGCCCCGCGTCCCCGCGCCGGGCCGCGCCATCGGACGCGGCGCGCAGGTTCCCGCTCTCCGCGTCCAGCCGCGCGAGCCACTCGCACTGATCGCGGCCGTACAACCGCGGCCCGGCGCGCTCGACGAACTCGGCCAGATAGCCGTCGTGTCGAGCCTGCACCACGTCGAACTCGCCCACCGCGTGCAGGTGTTCCACGCAGTACGCGCCGACCGACTCCAGCAGCCGGTACCTGGGCCCGTACCGCCCCTCCACCACGACCACCAGCGAGCGGTCGACCAACCGACCGACCAGGTCGAGCACGTCCACCCGGGCCACGTCGTCGCCGGAGCAGATCGCCTCGGCGGCCTCGGGAGCACACCCGTCCGCGTGAATCGCCAACCGGCGCAGCACGATCCGTTCCGGTGCGCCGAGCAGTTCCCAGCTCCAGTCGATCATCGCGCGCAGCGTCTGCTGCCGGGCCGGCACCCCGCGCCGACCCACGCCTAGCACCCGGAACCGGTCGTCCAGCCGCGCCGCGAGACCGTGAACGCCGAGCCCGCGCACCCGGGTCGCGGCCAGTTCCAGGGCCAGCGGGATCCCGTCCAGACGCCGACAGATCGCCGCGATCGCGTCCGCCGTGTATGCGTCCAGTACGAAGCCGGGCGCCGCCGCGGCCGCTCGGGCCACGAACAGGCGTACCGCCGTGGACCCTTCCAACGCCGCCGGATCCGCCCCGGCGTCCGGCACCACCAGCGGCCCCACCACGCTCAGCGCCTCGCCGCCCACCGCGAGCGGTTCCTGACTCGTGGCCAGGATCCGCACGTCGGGCGCGGCCCGCAGCAACAGGTCCGCCAACTCGGCGATCGGCTCGATCACGTGCTCGCAGTTGTCCAGGACCAGCAGCAGCCGACGGCCACGCAGCGCGTCCGCCAACCGGGTCCGCGACTGGGCCGCGACATGTCCCGCGCCGGCCGCGACCTCGTCCCGGATGCCCAGCGCCGAGGCGATCGCATCGGCCAGGTCGTCGCCGCTCGGATCGCGCCGGCCGGCCAACTCGACCAGCCACACCCCGTCCGGGAACGGGAAGTCGTCCATCGCCCGGGCCGCGCACTCCAGCGCGAGCCGGGTCTTGCCCACCCCGCCGGGGCCGGTCAGGGTCACCAGCCGGGCGGCCCGGAGCAGCTTGCCGACCTCGGACACCGCGTCCTCCCGACCGACCAACTCGGTCAACGCGGCAGGCAGGTTGGACCGCGCACGCCCCGCCGCACCCGTCGAACCTCCCGCCGGGTCCGCCGACGAACCCACCGAGCCCGTCGCCGCGCCGACCCGTGCGGCCCCGGACGCGGCGCCGGGCACGGACCCCGCCGCCGAGCCGGCTGCGGAAACCGGCGCCAGCCCCGGATCCTGCGCCAGGATCGCCCGCTGCAACGCCGCCAGCTCCGGCCCCGGATCCAGGCCCAGTTCGTCCGCCAACCGCTCGCGCAGCTCGGCGTACCCCGCCAACGCCTCCTCCTGCCGCCCGGACCGGTACAGCGCGCGCAGATGCGCGGCACGCAGCCGCTCCCGAACCGGATGCAGCGCCACCAGCTCACCCAACTCGTCGGCGAGCAAGGTGTGTTCGCCCAGTTCCAGACGCGCCTCGGCATGGTCCTCCAGGGCGGTCAGCCGCTGTTCGTCCAGCCTGGTGATCGCCGCGCGGGTGAACTCCTCGTCCCGGAAGTCGGCGAACGCCGGCCCACGCCACAGCGCGAGCGCGTCCGCGAACAAGCCGGCCCGGGTCCGCGCGTCGGCGCTCGCCCGCGCCCGCGCGGTCAGCTCGGCGAACCGGTCCGCGTCCACCGCACCGGCCTCGACCCGCAGCTCGTAGCCGGGCGGGCGGTAGGCGACCAGTTCGCGCCCGCCGGGTTCGGCCGCCTCCAGGGCCCGGCGCAGTTGGGAGACCTTGGTCTGGAGCGTGTTCGCCGGATTGCCCGGCGGGTCCGCGCCCCACAGGTCCTCGACGAGCAGATCCGCCGAAACCGCCCGGCCCCGATGCACGAGCAGGTCCGCGAGCAGCGCGCGCACCTTCGACTCCGGGACGCGAACCGGCTGTCCGTCCGCGGTCCACACCGCCAGCGGACCCATCACCCCGAAGCGCATGCCGCCACGTTAGCGCAGGTCAACCGGCCTCTGACGGTGGACCGCCGGCGCCCGTGCGTAGACCCCCAGGATTCCGTGCGCGGCCGGCGGCACAGTCGTGTCATCGAGTTCGGGACGGCCCGAACAAGACACCCCGAGCAGCACACACCGCGGCCCGGGAAGCACCGAAACAGGGAGCCCCACCATGTCCGTCAACGCCAACGCCGACGCCGCCACCACCGGCACCGCCGCCGCTGCCCCTGCCGCCGCCGCCGGCAACCTTGTCACCACCGGCCGCGAGATCCGCCTGGCGGCCCGCCCGGTGGGCACCCCCACCGCCGCCGACTTCGAGCTGGTCACCGCCGCGATCCCGGCGCTGGGCGAGGGTCAGCTCCTGATCCGCAACACCTGGATGTCGGTCGACCCCTACATGCGCGGTCGGATGGACGACGTCGAGTCGTACATACCGCCGTTCGAGCTGGGCGCGGTCCTGGACGGCAGCGCGGTCGGCGAGGTGATCGCCTCCCGTGCCGACGCGGTCCCGGTCGGCGCGACCGTGTCGCACTTCGCCGGCTGGCGCGAGTACGCGGTCGTGGACGCGGCCGGCGCCGTCGTCCTGGACACCTCCGCCGTCCCCGCCCAGGCGTACCTGGGCGCGTTGGGCACCCCCGGCCTGACCGCGTACGCGGCGCTGACCGAAGTGTCCCCCGTCCGAGCGGGCGACACGGTGTTCGTCTCCGGCGCGGCGGGCGCGGTCGGCAGCGTGGCCGGCCAGATCGCCCGCAAGCTGGGGGCGGCCAGGGTGATCGGCTCGGCCGGCGGCCCGGCCAAGGCCGAGCGGCTGCGTACCGACTTCGGCTACGACGTCGCGCTCGACTACCGGGCCGGTGCGATCGGCGACCAACTCGCCCAGGCCGCGCCCGAGGGCATCGACGTCTACCTCGACCACGTCGGCGGCGACCACCTGGCGGCGGCCATCGCGAACGCCAAGGTCGGCGCCCGGTTCGCGCTGATCGGCGCGATCAGCGGCTACAACGCCACCGAGCCGGTGCCCGGCCCGAGCAACCTCTTCCAGGCGTACATCAAGCGGCTGAACCTGCGCGGCCTGTTGGTCACCGACCACTTCGCGCTGTTCCCCGAGTTCACCGAGCGCGCGATCGGTTGGCTGACCGAGGGTTCGCTGCGCACCGACGAGACCGTGTTCGAGGGCATCGAGCAGGCCCCCGCGGCTTTCCTCGGCGTACTCGGCGGCGCCAACACCGGCAAGATGCTCGTCCGCCTGGCCGACTGACCCGGCCCCACCGCTCCGACCGGTACCACCACCGAGGAAGGCCCCAATATGACCACCGACGCGCCGCACGCCCTCGTCGTCCTCGCCCACCCCCGGGCCGACTCGCTGACCGCCCGGGTCGCCGCGCGGGTCCGGGATCGGCTGCTGGCCGACGGCCACACCGTGGACGTACTCGACCTGCACGCCGAGGGCTTCGACCCGCGGATGACCGTCGAGGACGAACCCGACTGGGCCGACCGGGACAAGCACTACAGCCCGGAAGTACGCGCGCAGATGGCCCGGATCGAGGCCGCGGACACGATCGTCGTGGTCTTCCCCGTGTGGTGGTTCGGGCTGCCCGCGCTACTCCAGGGCTGGATCGACCGGGTATGGAACTACGGCTTTGCCTACGGCCGCAGCCGCCCACGCCTGGCCGGAAAACGAATGTTGTGGCTCGGCCTGGCCGGCTACTCCCACGAACACTTCACCAAGGGCGGCTGGGACGACCTCCTCGACCGCCGCCTCCGAATCGGCATCACCAACTTCAGCGGCATCGAAAACGCCCGAGTCCACCTCTTCTACGACACGGTAGCCACCGGCGCCCACGACACCACCCTCCTCACCGAAGCAGAACAAGTCCTCACCACCTTCACCCCCTGACCCCCAACCCAACAGCGCCGGCCGGGCCCCAAAGACCCGACCGGCGCTTCCACCCGAACCACCCAGCCCAGCCGACGCTTGAACCCAAGCAGCCCGTGCGGCGTCCGAGGCCACTCAGCCCGTGCGGCGCCTGAGCACAACCAGCCCGGCCGGCGCTTGAGGCCAAGTAGCCCGGCCGGCGCTTGAGGCCACCCAGCCCGTGCGGCGCTTGAGCACAACCAGCCCCGCCGGCGCATGAGGCCAACTCAGTCCCGCAACCCCATCGTGTCCGCAGGATTCCCCCGCAACGCTACGCGTCCCGGCACGACCGTGGCCACGAACGCCACCCCACCCGCAGCCACCAACACCGCCGCATAAGTCACCGGCGGCGCATAGGGAGACGCACTCCCGGTCATCCCGACGCTGTAAGCCGTCAACGTCGCATACGCGACCGCCGACCCGAGCACGGCCGCCAACAACACCACCGCCCCGGTCTCCCAGCGAAGCATCCGCAACACCTGCCGACGAGTCGTCCCCACCAGTTGCAGCAGCGCGAACTCCCGCCGCCGCGCCGAAGTCGCCATCACCAGCGTGTTGACCACCGCGATCCCGGTGAACGCGATGATCAGCCCCATCGCGACATAGTTGACCTGGGCCTGGGTGCCGGCCTGATCCCGGCGCGCCTGTTCGACCTCGCCCCGATCCAGCACCCGGACCCCGGGGAACTCGCCCATCGCCCGCTGCAACGGCGCCCGCGACACCGCGGTCGTACCGGAGATCAGCACCGCCTCCGCCGCCGGCCGGTCCACGTGCGCCGCCATCACCGCATGAGGCAGGGTCAGATCGCCGAAGCCCAGGCCGCGTTCGTACACCGCGATCACCTTCAGGGTGACCTGCACCCCGTCGCCCATGGTGATCCGCAGATCGTCGCCGACCCCGACCCCCTTGGTCTTGGCGGCCAGTTCGCTGACCGCGACCGTGGTTTCGGTCAGTGCTGCGAGCGAACCGGAGCGCGTCTTCAAGTCGAGCGCGCGCTCCACCCCGCGCGGCGTCACGCCCTGGGCCGGGAACTTGTCCTGCCCGGCCCGGACGAGCGAGTGCAGCACCTCGGTCACCACCTCGACCCCCGGCACCGCCCGCACCGCGTCGGCCGCCGCGGCCGGCACACCGGGGCCCGAGACCAGCGTGTACGAGGCCGATGTGCCCGCCTTCGCCTGCTCCCCCGCGGCATGACTCGCCGTGGTCTGGGTGAACAGGATCGTCGACGCCATCGCCACCGCCAGGCTCAGCGGCGTGACCACGGCGGCCACCCGTTCCGCGGCGGCCCGCGTGTTCCGCGCCGCCAGGAAGCCGCTGATCGGCGACAGGCGACCGACCACCGAGCCCAGGACGGCCACGCCCGCGCGAGCGAGCAGCGGACCGAGCAGCGCCGTCGCGACGGCGGCGAGGATCACCGTCAGGAAGGTGACCGGCGTGGACTTCGGTTCGGTGTCCAACGTCCGCAACACCAGCAGGAGTACGACGTACCCGAGGGCCGCGACCACACCGCCGATCGTGCGCGCGACGCCCAACCGCGGTCGTTCGATCGCCGCGTCCGCCAACGCCTCGGTCGGTCGTACCCGCGAGGCCCGACGCACCGACATGCGCGCCGCCGTCCAGGCCGCGAGCAGCGTCAGCAGTACCGCGCCGATCAGCGGGATCGGGCTCAGCCTCAGTTCCAGCGTGTCCGGCAGTGCGCCGAACGCGACGAACCGCCCGTGCAACCAACGCGCCAACCCCAACCCGGCGAACGCGCCGAGCGCGCCCGCGATCAGGCCCACCACGAGCGCCTCGCGGCCCACCATCCGGCGGATCTGCCGGGGCGTCGCACCGATCGCCCGCAACAGCGCGATCTCACGCCTGCGTTGCTGGATGGAGAGCGCGAACGTGCCCACCACGACCAGGATCGCCACCAGCAGCGAGGTACCGCCGAGCGCACCGCCCAGGCTGACCAGGGTCACCCGGGCCTTGGCCGCCGCCGGGAACTCGGCCGGTCCGCGATCGGTACCGGTACGCACCTGCGCGCCGGTGCCCGCCAGCGCGTCCCGCACCGCCGCGCGCACGGTGCCCGGGTTCGCGCCGGGCGCGGTGAACAGGCCCACCGAGGCGACCTGTCCGGGATGCCCGGCCAGTCGCCGGGCGTCCGCGTCGGCGAAGAACACGGTGGCCTGCCGGGCCAGCGCGTCCCGCCCGGGCGGCGCCGCGATGCCCACCACCCGGAAGGACCCCGGGGCCGCACCGGCCTGCACGGTGACCGTACCGCCGACCTCGACCGAGGCCCGGCGGGCGAGATCCGCGTCGAGCACGATCTCGCCGGCCGCCGTCGGCGCCCGACCCGCGCGCAGCGTGAACGGGGTCAGCCGGGCCGACTCCCACGCGTGGCCCCACGCGTTGTCGGCGGTGTCCAGGGCCCGGCCGCCGGCGGTGAGCACGTGGGCCGAGAAGGTCAGTTCCGGGACCACGGCCTCGAGGCCGGGTACCGCGCGCAGCTTGTCCACGGCGGCCGCGTCCAGCCAGGCCCGCTCGGTCAGCGGCTTCGACTTGACCTTGGTCTTGCCCTTCTTGTGCTTGGTCCAGTGCAGGTTCTGGTCGGCGGTGACCACGGTGTCGGTACCGGAGTAGCGCTCGATCCGGATGTCGCCGCGCAGGCCGGTCTCCAGCAGCGCGCCACAGGCCGTGACCAGGGCGGCCGCGCACACCAGCGCGACGAACGCGCCGATGAAGCCGCCCTTGCGGGCGCGCAGGGTACGCATGGCTAGGAAGAACATCAGGCCCACGCGCCCAGGTGGGTCATCCGGTCGGCGATGCGATCCGCGCCGGCTCCGGTGAGCGTGTCGGTGATTCGGCCGTCGGCGAGGAAGAGCACCTCGTCGGCGTAGGACGCGGCGACCGGGTCGTGGGTAACCATCACCACGGTCTGGCCCATCGCGTCGACGGTGTCGCGCAGCAGCGCGAGTACCTCCTTGGCCGTGACCGTGTCCAGCGCGCCGGTGGGTTCGTCGGCGAAGACCACCTCGGGCCGGGTGACCAACGCGCGGGCGATCGCGACGCGTTGCTGCTGGCCGCCGGACAGCTCGGCGGGCCGGTGTTCGGTGCGCCCGGTCAGACCCACCCGCTGGACGATCTCCGCCAACCAGGCCCGATCCGGCTTGCGACCGGCCAGGCGCAGCGGCAGCGTGATGTTCTCCAGCACGGTGAGCGAGGGCATCAGGTTGAACGCCTGGAAGACGAAGCCGATCCGCTCGCGACGCAGTTCGGTGAGACCGGTCTCGGAGAGCCCGGACAGGTCGGTGTCGCCGAGCCGCACGGTGCCGCTGGTCGGCCGGTCCAGGCCCGCCGCGCACTGCAGGAACGTGCTCTTGCCGGAGCCCGACGGCCCCATGACGGCGGTGAAGCTGCCGCGCCGGATGCCGACGGTGACGTCACTCAGGGCGGTGACGGCGGCGGTGCCCTTGCCGTGGATGCGTCCGACTCCGGTCAGGGACACGGCGTCGAATATCTGGTCGTGCGAACTCATGGTGCGGTGCCGCCCTTGTCTTTTTTCCGATGGGGTGCGTGTCCGGTCGCATGCGGTGCGCCGGGCCGGCCGACTCCGGAGTCACCGACGCGGGCGCCGGCGCGCGGCGCATCGGGAGCCCGGTCGTACCGGGGCTCCGCGAATCTGTGGCTCCGCGAATCTGTGGCTCCGCGAATCTGCGGCTCTGTGCCCTGCGGCTCTGTGCCGGGTCCGGGGTGTCCCCGCCGGTCACGCGCAGGCGTGCCCGGGCAGCCGTTCAAGGCCCGGTGGTGATACCCGGCTCCGTCGCCTCCGGCCCCGGCCCCGGTTCGGTCCCGGAATCGCCCTTGTCCCGCAGCCCGGGCGGGGTCGGGAACGCGAGGAATCGGGTCTGCATCGCGCGCGCGCCTGCGGGCAATGGGCCGGTGCGCTTGTACCGGTTGAGGAGGGCGATGTACTCCTCGAAGAACTCGGTCAGTTCGGCCGAGGTGACGTGAATGGTCCCGCGCGAGTACGGCACGTCCATTCCCCCCTCGGCCTCGGTCAGGTTCTGCGCGTCGCGGTACTCCTCCAAGTCGGCCGCGAAGGCCAGGCGGTTCAGCTCGTCGACGACCGGCCGGACCTCCTCGCTCTGCTCGCTGCGCGGCGGGAACCGCAGATCCCGCCGTACGGCGCGCCACCACCGTTCGCGCCCGTGTGCGTCGGGGTCCACGAAGTCCTCGACGAACCCGTGCCGGGCCAACTCCCGCAGGTGGTAGCTGGTCGCGCCGGTGTTCAACGCCAGCGCGCGGGCCAGTGACGCGGACGTCGCGGGCCCGCCCGCCTCCAGTTCCCGAAGGATCCGTTGCCGCCGGGGGTGCGCCAGGGCCTTCAGCGCTTCGAGTTCGCTGATGTCTCGGCGTTCCGGCGACCTGGTCACCTGTGCACAATAATCTGTGCACAAGAAATTGTGCAATGGTTTCGACGGCCGGCGGCAACCGGAGGCAGCCGACCGCCGGGCCCTTTCTCAGCCGTTCGTGCGGTCGCCCGTCACTCCACCATCGCGAGCAGCTTGGTCACCGTGTTCCAGTTGCGCACGGTGGCCGTGTCGCGGAGCTTGCGGGCCAGGATCGGCGTCAGCCGGGCCTTGCCCAGCCCGTCCGGGAAGTACATGTACAACTCGCGCTCGCCCACCCGCAGTTCGTCCGGGGCGTAGTCGTCCGGGTCGATCCCGGCGAGCACACCGAGGTCGGCCGCCGGGCTCAGGAACGCCACCGCGAACTTCGCCGGCTCGCGCACCTCCAGCGGATTGGCCGCGACCATCGCCCGCAGCTCCGCGCCGCTGCGCACCATCACGTCCACCGCGAACCCGAACTCGGCGGCCAGCCGTGCCTCGATCGCCGCGACCAGATCGGCGGTCGGCTGTTCCGCGGCCTCGAACACCACGTTTCCGCTCTGCAACAGCGTCCTGACCTCGGTGTATCCCGAATCCGTCAGCGTGCGGCGCAGGTCCGCCATCGGGACCCGGCGGTGTCCGCCCACATTCACGCCCCGCAACAGCGCCACATACTTCGTCACCACGCGCCTCCTTCGTCTCCGGGACCACCCGCTCGGACGCCGGTCCCCCACGCACCATGATCGAACCGAACACCACCACGGACACCGCACCGGGCCGAGGCGCACCGGAGCGAACCCGAACGGGACCCACGGAACCGAGCCGGAGCCGCCACGACCGGCGCCCGAGCCGAACCCGAACCCCGATCGACCCGACCGATTCACTCGGGCCAGTTCTCCAACGCCACGTGCAGCGCCTCGACCGCCCGGTCGAAGGATTCGCTCGGCCGGCGCACGTGGCCGAACCCGCCGTTGCCCTCCAGCACCGCGAAGCCGTGGAACACGCTGCGCAACAACCGTCCCGCGTCGGTCAGATCCGGCTCCTCCAGGCCGTACGCGCGCAACATCGCGTAGGTGCTCTCGACGTTGCGCCGGTAGCCGTCGGAGGTGGCCAGCAGGGCCGGATCGATCCGCGCCTGGGTGGCCGCGTAGCGCCCGGGACGCGCCAGGGCGAATTCCCGGTACGCCCGGGCGAAGGCGATCAGCGCGTCCTTGCCCGCCCGGCCCGCCACCGCCGAGCCGATGCGATCGGCCAACTCGTCGGCGGCCAGCATCGCGATCCCCAGGCGCAGCTCCTGGATGTTCTTGACGTGCGAGTACAGGCTCGCGTCCTTGACCCCGAAGCCTCGGGCCAGCGCGGTCAGGGTGATGTTCTCGAACCCCACCTCGTCCGCCAGGTCCGCCGCCGCGCGGGTCACCCGTTCCGCCGTCAGTCCCGCTCGAGCCACGCGCCACTCCTCCGTCGAGGCGCCGGTCGTCGCGCCCTCGGTACTTCCCAGAGCTTCCTAGAGCCTCTAGGTATTTGCCTAGGATACCTAGGCACTGTTAGTTTCCGCCGCATGAACCCACTGACCGAGCAGGCAATCCGTACGTCGTTCGTCAATTGTTCCAAGGGTGAGGCCCAGCGCCTGCCCGTACCCCGTGACCTGGCCGAACGCCCCTGGGCCGAGCTGGATTTCCTGGGTTGGGGCGATCCGGGGGCGCCCGATCGCACCTACCTGGTGACCGAATACCGGGGTGCGCCGGTCGGCGTGACCCTGCGCTTCCCCGCCCAGCGTCGCGGCTACCTGCACCGCAGCATGTGCTCGTTGTGCCTGACCACGCACCCGGGCGGCGGTGTCTCGCTGATGACGGCGCGCAAGACCGGCCGGGCCGGCCGGGACGGCAACTCGGTCGGCGTGTACATCTGCACCGACCTCGCGTGCTCGCTGTACGTGCGCGGCCTCAAGGCGCCGGCCCCCGGTGGGCGTTTCGAGGAGTCGCTGACCCTGGACGAGCAGGTCGAGCGCACCCGGGGCAACCTGTTCGCCTTCCTGGACAAGATCATCGAGTAGCCGACGGTCGCACCTCTCACGAGTCCGGACCGGCCCCGGCCGCCTTGACCTCAAGTGCGGTGGAGGTTGCAGGATCGTCGGCGACGAGGGTGGAACCACCACCCGCGAATCGCGAGGGACGGCACATGATTCTGGTGACCGGGGCGACCGGAAACGTCGGCCGTCGGGTGGTGGATCAACTGCTCGCCGCGGGGGTCGGGGTACGCGCCTTGGCACGCCGGCCCGAGGCGGCCGGCTTGCCGGCCGACGTCGAGGTGGTGCGCGGTGACCTGGCCGGACCGGACACCCTGGGGCCTGCCCTGACCGGGGTCGACGCGGTGTTCCTGATCTGGCCCTTCCTCACCGTCGAGGGCGCACCCGGCGTCCTGGACGTGGTGAAGGCGCACACCGATCGTGTCGTCTACCTCTCCTCCTCGCGGGTGCGCGACGACGTCGACCGGCAGGCCGATCCGATCAGCGCACTGCACGCCGGGATGGAGCGGGTGGTCACCGGGTCCGGCGCCGAACGCACGTTCCTGCGGGCGGACACGCTCGCGAGCAACACGCTGGGCTGGGCCGGCCAGATCCGCTCCACCGGCGTCGTACGCGGCCCCGACCTGCCCGCCAAGCCGATCGTCGACGAGCGCGACGTCGCCGCCTGCGCGGTCCGCGTCCTGACCGAGCCCGGCCACGCGGGCGCCACGTACGTCCTGACCGGCCCGCAGGTGCTCGGCCGCGCCGATCAGGTCCACCTGATCGGCGCGGCGATCGGCCGTGACCTACGGTTCGAGCCGGTTCCGACAGCCGACGCGCGGGCCCGAATGCTTGCCGACGGCCGCTCACCCGCCCTGGTCGACGCCCTCCTCGCCGGCGCCGACACACCCCCGGGGCCCGCACTCGTGACCACCACGATCGAAGCCCTGACCCAAACCCCACCCCGCACGTTCGAATCCTGGGCCCGCGACCACGCCCCCATCTTCACCTGACCGAACACCCCGGACCCCGGCGCAAGCGCCACACGACGTGCGATCGGGCCGAGTCGACTCGGGCCGCCTCGGGCCGACCGCTCGTCGCCGTTCGCGATCCCTCGCCGGCCGCGCCGATGTCCGCACCCGGCCCAACGGTTCCACTCAGCCGTTCGCCGCCCGGATCACCGCCCGCATCAGGCGGGTGTTTTCCGGGGCCGCGCCGCCCGGGTAGGCGAAGCGGCGGCGGGCGTAGCCGTACGCGATGCCCGAGTGCGGGGCGGCGAAGGCCAGGGAGCCGGCCGCGCCGCTGTGTCCGAACGCGTCGGCGCCCAGGAACGGGTACCGCACCCCCAGCGCCTCGAAGCCGAGCGCGAAGTGGTCGTGCTCGTCGGTGACCAGGTCGGTGCCGCGCCAGTGCACACGCGCGAACTCGGTGATCGTCTCGGGCTTGAGCAGCGCGGGCCGGCCGACCGACTCGGCGATCGCGGCCGCGTACATCCCGGCCAGGCCCCGCGCGTTGCCGACGCCGCCGGAGGAGGCCGGACCCAGCGCCCGCACATCGCGCGAGTTGGCGAACTCGACCAGGTCGGTGGGTTGTTCGGCGTTGAGGTTGAAGGCGACGCCGGTGCGGCCGAACCGGTCGGGCGCGTTGGCGCTCATCCGCGCCCGCTGCGCGGGAGTGGGCGCCATCGGCAACATGTCGAGCGTGCGGACCTGCGCCTCGGCGGGCAGGCCGAGGTACATGTCCAGGTCGTAGGGCGCCCGCACGTGCTCCTCGTAGACCTCCTGGATCGAGCGCCCCGTGGCCCGCCGCACCACCTCACCGGTGAGCGCGCCGATCACGAAGGCGTGGTAGCCGTACGCCGTGCCCGGCTTCCAGAACGGCCGGTGTCCGGCCAGCCGTTCGGCCGACAGCCGGTCGTCGGCCAGTTCCGCGCGGGTGAAGCCGCCGTCCACGCCGATCGCACCGGAACGGTGTGCGAGCAGCTCGCGCAGGGTGAGTTCGCCCTTGCCTTGCGCGGCGAACTCCGGCCAGTAGTGCGCGACGGTGCGGTTGAGGTCCAGCGCGCCGTCCTGGACGAGCAGCGCCATCACCAGGTGTGCGGCGCCCTTGGTCGCCGAGTAGACCGGGGTCAGCGTGTCCCCGGTGACCTGGTCCCCCGCCCACAGGTCGACCACCCGACGGCCCTCCCGGTACACCGCGAGCTGGGCCCCCGGCTCGTCCGGCAGCTCGGCCAGGACGGCGGCGAACTCCGCCCGGACCTCCTCGAACCCCGCCGCGACGCTCCCCGACACCACGATCCCGCTCGACATGTTTCCCCCTCGATCTTGAACCTCACCGAACGCCAACCCCGGGCAACGACGCGGAAATTCCGGCGATCCCGGGCACGGGCGAATCCGTTGCCGCCAACTGTGCGGGAGCCCTGGACGCGTACTACTCGCAGTCATATATTCGATGACGAGTAATCGAGGCCCCGGAGGCGGTCCATGGCGAGGCGCAAGGTCGACAGCACGCTGGCACTCGCCGTGCTGGTGTTGGTCGCCGAGCAGCCGCGCCATCCGTACGAGATCGCGCAGGTGCTGCGCAGTCGGGGCAAGGACAACAGCATCAAGATCAATTACGGATCGTTGTACACCGTGGTCCGCAACCTGGAGAAGCACGGCCTGATCGCCGCCACCGGGGTCGAACGCGAGGGCCGCCGGCCCGAGCGCACCACCTACGCGGTGACCGAGACCGGCGACGCCGAGATGCGCGAATGGCTCGGCGAACTACTCTCGGTCCGGGTACACGAGTTCCCGCGCTTCGAGGGCGCCCTGTCCCTGATGGGCGTGCTCTCTCCCGACGAGGTGACCGACCTGCTCCGGCGACGCGTCGAGGCCATCGACGCGCACATCGCGCACGGTCGCGCCGAGGTGGACAAGCTCGCGAGCTACCTGCCGGCGGTGTTCCTGGTCGAGAACGAGTACGAACTGGCCATGGCCGAGGCGGAAGGCCGGTGGGTGCGCGGCCTGCTCGCCGCGATCGCGGACGGCTCGTTGTCCGGCGTGGCCGAGTGGCGCCGATTCCACGCCACCGGCGAGACCCCGGCCGGCTGGGCCGAACTGGACGGCGCGAGTCCGGAGCACGCCCCCGCCGAACGCGCCGCGAACCACCGGGAGACCGCCGTCGACGACGACCCCACCCGGTAATCCGACCACGTCGGACCGGGACGACCGGACCCGAAGCAGCCGGCCCCGAAACTGCCGGCCCCGAAACTGCCGAATCCGATCCGAACCGCCCCGAGAGAAATCCCCCCGAGAATCGAGCCCGAGAGCGCCGAACCCGAAGCCGGTGATGCCGGCATATCCGATACCGCAACAACCCAGGAAGAGGCCCCCGGACGGTGCTCGAACACCGCTTCCGGGGGCCGGGAACCTCGAACCGAAACCCTGCGGCAACAGGGACCGGCACGTACGAGGTGCACCGAACTCATCGTATCCCCGGTCCTCTTGTCGCAGGTCGGCGAGCCATCCGGCTCCGCCGCACCGAATGTCGACCGGAGGGATCCACTCCGTCATGGAGCACACCGCACGGACGGCGGCAACCGTCCACGGCGGTCGCGCGCCCGGCCACACCGGCGTCGCCGGCACCGGCGCGCCCGCGATCGAGGCGCACGACCTCGTCAAGACCTATCCCCTCAAGGGCCGCCCCGAGGGCGTGCCGGCGTTGGCCGGACTGAGCCTGAGCGTCGCTCCCGGCACCGTCTTCGGCCTGCTCGGGCCCAACGGCGCGGGCAAGTCCACCACCGTCAAGATCCTCACCACTCTGGCGACCGCCGACTCCGGCTCGGCCCGGGTGGCCGGACACGACGTGGTCCGCGATTCGGCCCGGGTCCGCCGGGCCATCGGCGTGGTCGCCCAGCGCTCGGGGGCCGACCCTGCCGCCACCGGCCGGGAGAACCTGATCCTGACCGGGCGCCTGTTCGGCATGAGCGGTCGCGACCCCGGCCGGCGCGCCGACCACCTGCTCGACCGCTTCGGCCTGACCGAGGCCGCACGTCGCCCGGTCCGCACCTACTCCGGCGGCATGCTGCGCCGGCTGGACGTGGCGCTGGGCCTGGTGCACCACCCCGAGGTGCTCTTCCTGGACGAGCCCACCACCGGACTCGACCCCGAGGCCCGCGCCGACATGTGGGACGAGATCGGCGGGCTGGCCGGCGAGGGCCTGAGCATCCTGCTCACCACGCACTACCTCGACGAGGCCGATCGGCTGGCCGCGCGGCTGGCCATCGTCGACCGCGGCCGGGTGGTCGCCGAGGGCACTCCCGAACGGCTCAAGTCCGAACTGCGCGGCGACGCGGTGCACGTGGACCTGCTCGATCCGGCCGGGCCGGCGGTGCGGGACGTGTTGGCCCGGGTGCCGGGCGTCCGGGAGATCACCGTCGACGCCCGTGTGGTGCACGCCCGCGCGGACGACGGGGCCGCCGCCGTACCCGAGGTGTTGGCCGCGCTGGACCGGGCCGGCGCCCGGGTCGGGGCGGTCACCGTGGCCCGTCCCTCGCTCGACGACGTCTACCTGCGCCACGCCGGCCGCCGCTTCGGCGCGACCGGCGCCGGCACCACCAACGTCACCAGCACCGCCGGAATCGGCGACACCGCGGACAGCGAGGGAGAAGCGCGATGACGACGACCACCGCGCCGAACCCCGCACGCGGTCTCGGCCTGCGCGAGGTGATCACCCACACCTGGTACATGACCGACCGCCAGTTCCGGGTCTTCGCCCGCCAACCGGCCTACCTGCTCATCACCCTGATCCAGCCGGTGATCTGGCTCTTCCTCTTCGGCCAACTCTTCCGCGACATCGTCGACCTGCCCGGCTTCGGCACCGGGTCCTACCTCGACTACCTCGTCCCGGGGGTGGTGGTGATGAACGCGGTCTCGGCCAACATGTGGGCCGGCATGGGCATGCTGGAGGAGATCGAGCGGGGCACGCTCGACCGCTTCCTGGTCACCCCGCTCCGGCGCGGCGCGCTGATCAACGCGAACATCGTGGCGCAGGGCTGTTCGACCGCGTTCCAGTCGTTGGTGATGATCGGCCTCGGTCGGCTCGCCGGCGCGCACTATCCGGGTGGCCTCACCGGGATCCTGGTGCTGATCGTGGGGTCCTCGGTGCTGGGCACCGTCTTCGGCGCCTTCTCCAACGCCCTGGGCATGGTCGCCCGGCAACGCGAGACGGTGATCGCGCTGAACACGTTTTTGCTGTTGCCGTTGACGTTCCTGTCCTCGGCGTTCATGCCCGCGTCCCGGATGCCGTGCTGGATGCGCGAGGCCGCCCGGTTCAATCCGCTGAACTGGGCGTTGGAGGCGGCCCGGTCGGCGATGCGCGCGGACCCCGACTGGGCCATGGTCGCCGAGCGCGGCGCGGCCCTGATCGCACTGGCGGCCTTCGCGGTCTGGCTGTCGGCGCGCGCGTTCCGCGGGTATCGAAACTCGGTCTAGCGCGTAGGTAGGCACGCGGGTGTCGCACCCCGGCTCGGCTCGCCCGATCCATGCGTTCCGTCCGGTCGCCGGACGCCGGCGGACGGTTGACGGACGGCCGACGGACGGCCGACGGACGGCCGAGCCGGGGTAGACACACCCTGTCCGAGGGCGGGGACCCGCCCGCTAACCTCACCCACATGATCAGCACCGACACACACGTACGAATCGCCCGTCCCTCGCGGGACTTGGCCGCCGCCGAGCGGTTCTACGTCGAGGGCCTGGGCCTGGAAGTCCTGTGGCGCACCACCGAGCGCGTCTCCGGCGAATGGGACCTGGTCATGGTCGGCCTCCCGGGCGGTGGCTGGCACTTCGAGCTCACCATCGACCCGGAGAACCCGCTGCCGCCCACACCCACGGCCGAGGACCTGTTCGTGCTCTATCTGGGCGAGCCGATCGACCCGGCTCTGATCGACCGCCTCGTCGCCGCCGGCGGCACCCGGACCGTCGCGCACAACCCCTACTGGGACAAGTACGGCGTCACCGTCGTCGACCCCGACGGCTACCACCTGGTGCTCAGCACCCGGACCTGGAACGCGTAGGGCGCGAGGCCGCGGCCCCGTCGGCTCAGGCAGGCTGCGTGCGCGCCGCCGGGCCGACCGGGGTCGACCCCTGCGGCGCCGGCCGGCTGCCCTCGGCGAGCGCGCGGCCGAGCGGGTAGGCCAGCGCGTTCGGCGGCAGCGTGCCGGGGCGTCCGCTGAGCGTGACCTCGATCGTGCCCGGCACCGCGTCCGGATCCTCGGTCAGGCCCAGCCGGCGCAGCGTCTGCCGGGCGACCGCCTCGGCACTGTCGTACAACCCCACCCCGGCGGGCAGCGCGGCCAGGATCCGGTCGGTGACCAGCGGATAGTGTGTACAGCCGAGCACCACGCCCGCGCAGTCCGCGGGAGTGCGGCGCGCGGCGTCGGCGATGGCGGCCTCGACGGCCGGCCGGTCGGCCCGGTCGATCGCCTCGGCGAGGCCGGGGCAGGCCACCCGCACCACGGTGCGGCCCGCGGCGAACTCCTCGATCAGCCGGGCCTGGTACGCACTCGCGGTGGTCGCGACCGTGGCCCACACCGCGAACGGGGCGCCGGACGCGGCGGCGGGCTTGATCGCCGGTACGGTGCCCACCACCGGCACGGCCGGTTCGCAGCGCGCGCGCAGCGTATCCAGCGCGGTGACGGTGGCGGTGTTGCACGGCACCACGATGCCGTCGGCGCCGCGCTCGGCGGCCAGCTCCGCTGCGGCCAGCACCCGTCGGGTGATCGTCGCCTCACTCCGGTCGCCCCACGGCATGTGATCGGGGTCCGTACACAACAACAGGTCGAGATCGGGCCGCAACCGCCGCAGCCATCCCGCCGTCGGCAACAGCCCCATCCCGGAATCGATCAACGCCACAAGCATGCCGCCCAACCTAGCCGCCCGTGCTCCCCCAACCCCACAAGGGTCATCACCCTCGGCGTGGTGCACCCCCGCCACCCCACCCCGACCGGCCCCGACCGGCCCCGACCACGACGACACCCGCCGAACCCACCGACACCACCCACCCCCAAAGCAACCGGTACGCCCACTCACGCCACCGACAGCCCACCCGCCACCAGCGCCCCCACAATCCGCGGCACAACCACCTCGATATCACCCCGCAAGACGACGCTTGCGACGTCGTCGTACGGCGTGGGTTCGGCGTTGACGATCACCAGCGTGGCCCCGCATTCGATCGCGACGGAACACAGCGAGGCGGCCGGCTCCACGCCCAACGACGTCCCGATCACCAACAACAGTTCCGCCGCACGCACGGCGTTCGCGGCCCGCCCGTACACGTCCCGATTCGGGTGCTCGCCGAACAGGACCACGTCCGGCCGCAACGTCCCCACCCCGCACCGGGGACACGGGGGTTCGGCGGCGCCCGCCCGGATCGCCCGCAGCGCGTCGTCCGTCGGCGCGGCGCGCCGACACCTCCCGCAGCGGGCCCGGGCCAGGCTGCCGTGCAGTTCGTACACCCGATCGGCGGGACTACCCGCCGCCTGGTGCAGCCCGTCCACGTTCTGCGTGGCGATGCTCGCCCGGACCCGCGCGAGCGCTCGGTGCGCCGCACCGGGACGCGCGGCCGTCACCGCCGACGCGGTCAAATCCCGCCACAGGCGAGCCCGGGCAGCCGGGTCGCTCGCGTGGCGCTTGCGATGGGTGTCCTGCTCGCGCTGCGGGTCGCGAGTCCACACTCCATGCGGGCCGCGGAAGTCCGGAATGCCGGACGCGGTGGAGATGCCCGCCCCGGTCAGCACCGCGAGCCGCCGCACGCCGTCGGTCCAGGAGCCGAGTCCGTCGGCCCGGGGCGAGGCCGCGTTCACGGGCGGGGCCTGCTCTCCTCGGTGAACCGGGCGAAGCGGGTGTCCGGGTCCGAAAGGGACCACACGATCTCCAGCGTGTCGGGCATGTCGAACGACGTCCTTCCGAGTTTCGATATCGCGTGCCGGCGGGCGACCGGATCCGACTCTGTTCGTCGGAACCCTGCCGGTCGGACCGGTCCGAGCGCATCCGGATTCCCCGAGCCCCACCCCGCTCGCGGCGGGTGGGTCGATTGTCTTATCGGACGTGGAACACCGGGCCGCGGGGCGTGAAGGGCAGGCGGGCGCCCGCGGGGGTCAGGAAGGCGTGTTCGCGGCGGATCCGGAGGGCGTCGCAGTGGCCGTCGGTGATCACCAGGATGGGGCCGTCGGCCGGAAAGTCGTCGGCGCTCTCCAGCAGGCGGATCCCCGGTTGCAGCACCGTGCCGCCGCGTCCGCGCACCCGCGCCTTGTGCGCGATGTCCTCCACCGGCAGGTACCCGGCGTCGTAGGCGGCGGCGTCGCAGTAGACCACGCGCGCGGCCGGTACGTCCCGCGCGGTCGCGTAGGAGGCGATCGCGCCCAGCGCCTTGCCCAGCAGCGACGGGTCCATCGATCCGGAGGTGTCCAGCACCACGCCGAACGTACACAGCCGGTCGACGTCCTGCGGCCGGATCCGCCCGGGACGCGCGATGTCCGGCGTGGAAGCCTGCCGGCGGCTCGCCCGCGCGTAGCTGCGCACCGGTTCCGGCCGACGCACGTGCTCGTCGAACCACCGGGCCAGCCGAACATCCCACGCGGGCGGCGGCTGTTCCAGCGTGCGGATCTCCTCGATCAGACCGGCGGGCAGCAGCCCTCGGCCCGGGTCGTGGTAGGCGAGCCCGGCGCTGAGCGCGCGTCGATAGAACGCGTCCAGGTCGACGAACGAACCGCCGCTCCCGCGCTCCCACGGCATCGGTCCCGCGGACCCGCGGCGGCTGGACCGCCGCGCCGCCGCGGCCGGTTCGGAGAGCCACTCGCCCAGCACGTCGCCGTGTTCGCGCGAGCCGGGGGTGCGCAGTTTGCGGGCCCGGCGCAGGTCGGTGGTGAGCGTGTCGTACACCGATTCCGCGGACAGTCCGGCCAGCCGCGGGTCGTACAGCAGCCCGTCCGGCAGCACCCCGACGCCCATCTCCACCAGCCACCCGTTGATCACGTAGTCGCACGCCACGTTGAACAGGTGCGCGTCGCGGTGCTCGCGCCGGCGGTCGTGGCGCAGCGCGGCGTGCAACATCTCGTGCGCGAGCACGAATCGCCATTCCTCGGTGCTCAGGCCGGCGTGCGGGTTGACGTAGATCTCGCCGTGCTCGGGGCTGACCGCGGCGATGGTGATGTCCCAGGAGCGGGCCAGTTCGAGGTCGGCGACGATCGTGAGGCCGGCGGCGAGGGCGCCCAGGAGCGGGTACGAGGAGACGAACCAGGACAGCGCCCGGTCCCAGGGGCCTTCGGCGCGGGCGGTTCGACCGGCGCGGTCGCCGGCGGCGGTGTCGAGCGAGGAGGCGACCATCTCGACGAGGCCGCGGGCCAGCACGGCGGGCCAGTCCCGGGGCGCCGGGTCGGTGGGGGCGGACGGCGGTTCGCGGCGCATGCAGGGCGAGGTGCCGTTGGCGCCGATCCGGCGCAGCGCCTCGGGGACGCCGTCGCGGCGCCAGCGCTCGGTGAGTTCGCGCTCGTCGCCGGCGGGCAGGTCGGGCAGTTCGTCCAGTGGTGTGCCGACGCCCAGGCCGGCGGCGAAGCGGTGGACCGCGACGCAGCACGCGGTGTTGTACGCGGCGTCGATCTCGGCGGCCGGATCGCCCAGACCGACCTCGGCCAGGGTGTGTGCGTCGAGGTGGCCCAGGGCCAGGTGCAGCAACAGGTGGGTGTACGCGCGGCGCCAGAGCGCGGGCGGCACGTAACGGTGCCGGTCGACGACCAGAATGCCGTCGTCCGTGATGTG
The DNA here is from genome assembly GCF_055558835.1 of Embleya sp. NPDC025285. Taxonomy (NCBI): domain Bacteria; kingdom Bacillati; phylum Actinomycetota; class Actinomycetes; order Kitasatosporales; family Streptomycetaceae; genus Embleya; species Embleya sp. NPDC025285. The sequence continues at coordinate 107,479 of NZ_JBVHLU010000017.1, read as the reverse complement.
GCCCAATTCGCCTGGGCCGTGCGGGGCGTAGGTGTGCGTGATCAAGCGTCCGACGTGGTCCAGGGGCGGGACGCAGGCCAGCTTCCAGCCGGCGTTGCGGGCCTTCAGGACCCGCTCGGCGTGGTCGGCGGCGGGGTTTCGGGCCCGGCGCGCGGACATCGGCGCGGCTCGTCAGCGCCGCGCGCCGACCAGGCGCGGCAGGTCGCGGGCGGTCTCGACGAGGAACCACGCGGGCAGCGGGGCGGCGCCGGTGTCGTCCTCGGCGATCACGAGTTGGGCCATCTCCAGGGATATCTCCGCGAGTTCGACCAGGAGGGCCTTGGCCCGGTAGGCGAACTCGCGCAGTGCGGGCGAGACGTGTCGACGATCCGCCGGCAGGTCCTTGGCCAGGCGCGCGCGAAAGCTCTCCACCAGGAAGAACAGCAGGTCGCGGTCGGCGGGCGCGGCCGGCCAGCGGGCGTCGCCCTTGACGATGGCGTCCAAACCGTAGGCGTTGCGCACGGTTTTGAGGTAGCCCAGGAACGCGGCGGCGTGGGTGGGGGTGAGCGTGCCGTGTGCCAGCATCCGCACGTGCTCGTCGACGACGTCGGCGCCGAACGAGTACAGCCCGTCGGAGAGCATGTGCCACGCGCGCGGCGTGGAGAACGGCTCCTCGGTCTTGGGCGGCGCGCTCCACAGGTGGTCCGGGCGGGCCCGCACGTGGTCCAGCACCCAGGGGTGGATGCCGTGCGCGGCGGCCCAGTCCAGCCAGTCGCCGGCCGAGGCGCGCAGGTGTACGTGCACCAGGCGGTTGATCAGGGCCGAGGACATCGGCCGGGCCAGCGCGTTGTCGCTCGCCCGGTTGCCCGCGCCGATCACCACGGAGCCGGCCGGCAGCGTGTACGAGCCGATCCGGCGGTCCAGGATCAGCGAGTAGAACGCCTTTTGCACATCCGGCGAGGCGGCGTTGAGTTCGTCCAGAAACAGGCAGTACGGCTCGTCTCGGGCAATCTGCTCGGGCGGGCAGAACCGACTGCGCCCGGCCACGATCTGCGGTACGCCGATCAGGTCCTCGGGAGCGAGCTGGGTGCCGAGCAACGATACGCATTCCAGTCCGAGCGATCGGGCGAAGTCCCGTACCAGCGAGGATTTCCCGATGCCGGGCGCACCCCACACGAACACCGGCCGCACCAGCGCGGTATGCAACAGGACGTCGGGCAACGCGGCGGGGGTGATCGCATGTACGGCCTGCACGACAACCTTTCGGGAACCAACGTCACGACCGGGCCGGCACCCGCGAGGGGTCGCGACGACCACTCCCGCATGATGTCCCCACATCCCGAACCGTGTCGCCCAATTTTCCCGCCCTCGAGGGCCGCCCACCTGCCCCGACGGACGACGAACCACACCCGGCGCACCGGGATTCGGGGGCGCGGGTGCTCGGGATCGCCGCTGGGGTGTCGTCGGGGGCTCCCCGCGCGACGCGTAGCGGCGTCGGCATGACGGGCGCCGGCCGGCATGATCGGCCGCACGCACTCACAGCACGGAGACCCGATGGACCGCGATCGCGCCGACGCCTATCTGGCCCTTCTCGACGCCGCCCGTCCGGCGCGCCCCGACGCGGCGGCCCTGGCCGACCTCCAGTGGCGGCATCTGCTCGCGGTGCCCTTCGAGAACCTCGACATCCACCTCGGTCGGCCCGTCGAGCTCACCGAGGAGGCGATCCTGGCCAAGTTCCTGGACCGGCGGCGCGGCGGCTTCTGCTATGAACTCGGCGGCGGATTCGCCGCCCTCCTGCGCGCGCTCGGCTACCGCGTCACCCTGCTCGCCGCGCGCACGTACGGCGACGAGGGTCGCGTCGGGATCCCGTTCGACCATCTGGCGCTGCGCGTCGACCTGGACGAACCGTGGCTCGTCGACGTCGGCTTCGGCCGGTTCACCCACCATCCGTTGCGTCTGGACGTGCGCACCGATCAGGGGGACCCGGGAGGGGTGTTCCGCATCCTCGACCACGAGAACGGCGAACACGGCGATCTGGACGTGCTCCACGACGGCGTGCTCCAGTACCGCCTGGAAGCCCGCCCGCGCGAACTCCGCGACTTCGTGACCGGCTGCTGGTGGCACCAGACCGCGCCCACATCGCACTTCACCCGCGCCCCGCTGTGTTCGCGCCCGACATCGGACGGCCGGATCACCATCTCCGACCGCACCGTCGTCCGCACCACCGGATCCGAACGCCACAAGGAACCCCTCGCCGACGACGCCGCCCTCCTGGCCGCCTACCGCGACCTCTTCGGCATCACCCTCGACCACGCCCCGGCCCGCCCGAACCCCGCCCCCATCCCCTCCGCGACACCGTAGCCGTGGCCGTGGCCCTTCCCCCGCCTCCGCTCCCGCTCCTCAGCGCAGGGTGAGCGGGGTCTCGGAGGCGACGCGCTTCAGCTTCTCCGGGTTGCGGACGTAGTAGAGGCCGATGATGCGGGAGTCCTCGACCCGCAGCGCCAGGACGCCGTCGACGACGCCGTCGAAGCGCACGACGAGTGCCGGGTTGCCGTTGACCACGGTGGGTTCACAGGTGAGCGTGCCGTCGAGCTTGCCGGAGCCGCCGATGTAGAAGCGGGCCACCTTGTCGGCGCCGAGCATCGGGTGCAGCGCGGCCCGCTTGACTCCGCCGCCGTCGCTCACCAGGACGACCTCGGGGGCGAGCACGTCGAGGAGGCCCTGCATGTCCCTGGTCTCCAGCGCGCGCTGGAACGCCGCCACGACCGCACGGGCCGCGCTCGGGGAGACCGACTGGCGGGGGCGGCGGGCGTCGACGTGCCGGCGGGCCCGGTGCGCGATCTGGCGCACCGCCTCGGGGCTCTTGTCCACGGCGGCCGCGATCTCGTCGTAGCCGACGTCGAAGACCTCGCGCAGCACGAAGACGGCGCGCTCGGTCGGCGACAACGTCTCCATGACGAGCATCATCGCCATCGACACGCTCTCGGCGAGTTCGACGTCCTCGGCCACGTCCGGCGCGGTCAGCAGCGGTTCGGGCAGCCACTGGCCGACGTACGCCTCCCGGCGGCGTTTCATGGTGCGCAGCCGGTTGAGCGCCTGCCGGGTCGTGATCCGGACCAGGTAGGAGCGCAGGTCGCGCACGTGCTCCAGGTCGACCTCGACCCATCGCAACCAGGTCTCCTGGAGCACGTCCTCGGCGTCGGCCGCCGATCCGAGCATCTCGTAGGCGACGGTGAAGAGCAGGTTGCGGTGCGCGACGAAGGTCTCCGTCGCCTGGTCACCGGCGTGCTCGCTCATGTCTGGCTCCCTCTCCTTCGCCTGTGCGGCGCCAGGTCGGCGACGGTCCGCTACCCGCGGGACCGCCGATGATCGCATCCCGTGCGGCGAGGCCCCGCGACGAGGGTGTCGCCGCACGGGATGCGCTGTGGCGGCGTCGTGGTCGGACGGATCGACCACGAGTGCCCGATCGATCAGGCTGCCTGTTCGACGGTGGTCGGCGCCTCGTCGCGCCGCGCCTGCAGCAGTTCCCGGCGCTTGGCACCTCCCGAGACCCGGTGCAGGCCGTACGAACCGGGCTTGCCCGCCTCGCCGGCCAGGTGCTTGACGGTGCCGTCGCACACGATGGCCTTGAGCCTGGCTCCGGGGCGACCGCCGATGTGGAACCACAGCGCGACGTCGTACCGGTGCGCGAACTGGAAGATGCCGGCGCGGCGGCCCAGGCTGATGCACTGGCCGGCGAACACCTGGTTGAGGACCGCGGGTTGCTCACCCGCGATCCGGCTGAGCACGGTGTCGGCGGCCCGCGCGCCCAGCGGCATCGCGGCCTGGCAGCTCATCCGCAGCGGCAGGTCCGACGGCGCCGCCGAGTCCCCGGCCGCGACGATGCGCGCGTCGTCCACGCTCGTCAACGTCTCGTCCGTGAGCAGCCGGCCCAGGGCGTCGGTGCGCAGCCCGCTGCGCGCGGCCAGGTCCGGCACGCCGAACCCGGCGGTCCAGATGGTCACCTCGCTCGGCACCTCGCGGCCGTCGCCCAGTTCCACGGCGTCGCGCGTCACCGCCGTCACCTGCGTGTCGGGGCCGTCGAGCACGGTCACCCCGAGTGCGGCCAGCCGCCGGGCGACCGAGCGGCGCCCCCGCGGGTGCAGGTACGGGCCGAGCACCCCGCCGCAGACCAGGGTCACCGCGCGACCGCCCTCCGCCAGCTCGGCGGCCGTCTCGATGCCGGTCGGACCGGCCCCGACCACGGTCACCGCGGCCGTCGCAGGCGCGGCGTCGACGATCGACCGCAGCCGCCGCGCGTCCTCCAGGCCGGCGATCGGGTGGGCGAACTCGGCCGCTCCGGGCACGCGCGGGTCGGCGCTGCCACTGCCCACCGCGTAGATCAGGTAGTCGTACCCGAGGGTGCCGCCGGTCGCCAGGCGCACGCCGCGCTCGGCCGGGTCGATCCGGGTCACGCTGTCGACCACCAGGCGCACGCCCTCGCCCAGGACCTCCCGGTAGTCGACGACCGCGTCGTGCGACCCGGCCACGAGTTGGTGCAGCCGGATCCGCTCGACGAAGTTCGGGCGCGGGTTGATCAGCGTCACCGTCACGTCGTCACGCTGGGTCAGGCGGTTGGCCGCCATGACACCCGCGTATCCGCCGCCGATCACGATCACATCGGTGTTGCCGCTCATGGTGTCTCCTCCGGTGTTCAGGTGTTCGGCCTCAAGACACCTCCCGATCGAGTGTTGTGACAGGTTGTGAGCCAGGTCACTGCGCACGGGCACATCTCCCGCCGCGTGCGCGCGACCACGCCCCTCGGACAGCCGGGCACCCCACCCCGCCGCTTCCTCGACCGACACCTCAGGTTTGCGTCGCAAACCTGTTTGCAACATGCCCGGCAAGCCGTAGAGTCTGTGACACAAACCAGTTTGGGAGGGGCGCGATGGATCGTGCGAGTCTCGAGTCCGCGGCGGCGAACTACTCCTACCTGAGGGGACTGCTCTCGATTCCGACCGGTGTGTTGTTCGTCGTCGCCGGGCTTTCCAACACGAGGTGGGGGCCGTTGGATCACGCCTGGGTCACCTGGGCGGTCGGCGGCCTGATGGTCGTGGCCGGGGCGGCCTACCTGTGGATCAACCGCTACTACACGGAGACCTTCGGGCGGATCACCCCTTCGGGCCGCGACCGCACGCGGGCCGCGGTCACCGCCGCCGTCGGCGCGGCCCTGGTCGCGGGCGCGGTGAGCCTGGACTGGAACGTCGACCTGCCACTCACCGCGACCACCGCCGTGTTCGCGGTGGTCATGTTCGCGTCCTACGCCGTCGCCATGCGGCCGAGGCCGCACCACGTGGCCGTCTGGGGCACGCTCGTGGTGGTCGCCCTACTGCCGATCTGGGGCTATGTGGGGCCGACGGCCAGGATCAACGTGGGACTTATGCTCGTCGGCGTGGCAACCATGGTGACGGGAGTCCTCGATCATGCCGCGCTCGAACGCGCCTTCGCACCCGACCGGGCACCGGACCTCGGCGACGGCGATGTCGACGTCTAGCGACGGGCCGATCGTCGATCGGCTGATCCACGAGCCGGGCCGGTTGGCCCTCATGACGGTGCTGTCCACGGTGGAATCCGCCGACTTCGTCTTCCTCCAGCGCGTGACGGGGCTGACCAAGGGCAACCTCTCCAGCCACCTGACCAAGCTGGCCGAGGCCGAACTGATCACCATCGAGAAGCGGTTCGTTCACCGCAAGCCCAACACCAACGTCGCGCTGACCCCGGAGGGCCGCGAGCGCATCGCCCGGCACTGGGAGCAACTCGACAACCTGCGCAACCTCTCGGGGCAATCCCTCCCCGAATAACGCGACTTCGACGCGCCCCGACGCCGGCCCACCCGCACGCGCCACCTACCCCGGGCGAGCGCCCGGGCGGCCGGCGCCCGGGTGTGCCCGCCCCGTGCGATCACCGAACACCGATCTCCCGGCCCGACCGCCCGCCGATCAGCCGCCGCGCGCCCGCAACACCGCCAGGACCGCCTCGGCGACCGTGTCGCCGTCCGGCGTCGCGGGCAGGTCCAGCGGCGCGGTCCACACCACCGCGGCCGGCTCCACGGCGCCGTACACGTGCGGGAACAATTCCCCGCCCCGCGAGGGCTCCCAGCGCAGCGTCGAGCCGAGCGCGGCCGGATCCACCGCGACCAGGGTCAGCGCGTCGCGGCCGGCGAAGTGGCGCCGCGCCGTTTCGGCCACCTGCGCACCGGTGGACAGGTGCACGTACCCGTCCACCAGGTCGACCCCGGCTCCCTCGAACACCCCGCGCCGCAGCGCGGCCGTCCATTCCGCGGTGCCCACCAGCTTGTAGACGATCTCGTCACTCATGCCCCGACCCTAGGGTCTGTCTTCGATCCCGCGCCGCCGGCCCGACGCGAGCGCATTCGATGCCCACCGCCGGCCCGACGCGATCTCAACGGCTCCGGTTCAGGTGCGCTCGACCCAGGTCTCGTGCAGATGCCGCCAGCGCAGGCCGTGCTCCGTGGACGCGTCGCGTTCGAACACCACCGTCGCGGCCCGCGTGTCGCCGCCGCCGTCCGCGCGCACCTGCACCTCGCGGTACGCCGCCACCACGAACTCGCCCGTCGAGGCCACCACGCGCACGTCCTCGATGGTGATCCGCAACCCCGGCACCGCGCCTCGCGCGCCGTCGACCATCGCGAGTACCTCCGGCCGGGTCAGCGTGCCACCGCCGGGCTCGACCAGCGTGAAACCCGGGGCGTGCGCGAGCGCGAATCCGCCCGAATCCCGGTTCGCGCCGGTGAGCAGACCCTCGATCAGCTCATGCAACCGGACGATCTCCGCCCGGCACACGACCGCGTCGTCCACCGTCCGCCTCGACTCCGACACCGACATCCCGCGCTCCCCACAGTCGTCTGCCGCACCACGCGTGCAACGCGCCGAACGACGTATCCGTCCTGCTCGGCAACGTACCGGAACCGCCACCGCCACCGACCACGTCGCGGCCGACCGTTCCCGCCGACGTGGATTACCGCGCCCATGTGCCGACGTTGTCTCCCGCAACACGGACGATCGACCCGGCCGCCCACGGCAATGAGCGCCCCGACCTCGGGAGAACCAGCGATGACCACCCACCCCGACCCCGACGGCCCGTATCGGGACGCGGACGCTCGATACCTCGAACGCGAAGCCGAACTGCACGCCCCGTTCCTGGAACAGGCCGCCGCGCGTCTGCGCGACCTCGCGCTGTACGGCGACCACACGCTGGCCCGGGTGGACCGCATCCTCGACCTCGGCGGCGGCCCCGGCGTCGCCTCCTGCCTGCTGGCCCGCTACTTCCCCAACGCCGAGGTGGTCGCCGGTGCACCCAGCACGGCCCTGCGGGTACGCACCGGCGTCCGCGCCCGGCGCGAGGGGCTGGGCCACCGGGTCCGCACCCACCGCGTCGACCTGCCCGCCGACCTGGGCGCCCTGGGCAGCGCCGACCTGGTCTGGGCCGGCGATGTCGTACACCACCTCGGCGACCAACAGGCCGCCCTGGACTCGCTGGCCCGGGTACTCCGCCCGGGCGGCGTGATCGCGGTCGTCGAACGCGGCCTGTCCCCGCGCTTCCTGCCCCGCGACATCGGCATCGGCCGACCCGGCCTCCAGGCCCGCCTGGACGCCGCGCACGAGGACTGGTTCGCCGAACTGCGCGCGACACTGCCCGGCACCCGCGCCGCGGTGGAGGACTGGCCGGCCATGCTGGCCCGGGCGGGCCTGGTCCCCACCGGTTCGCATTCGTTCCTGATCGACCTGCCGTCGCCTCTGGACGCCGCGCCCCGCGAACACCTGCACGCCGAACTGACGCAGCGCCGGGCCCTGTTGGCCGACCGCCTGGACGCGCAGGACCGCGCCACGCTGGACGCGCTGCTGGACACCGACGCCGACACCGGCATCCTGTGGCGCCCGGACGCCTTCTACCTGGCCGCGACGACCGTGCACACCGCCCGCGCCTGCACCCGGAGATGACCCGCGACAACCATCGCGGCCGAACCTTCCGGCGGCACCCGACGGCCGACTCGGCACGCGGGGCGGCAGGTGCACGGCGGCGGGAGCGAAAACGCGGCCGGCACCGAGCCGACCACATTCTCGCCCCCGCCGCCCCCGTTCACCGCCGGCCGTCCAACCCGCCGTTCACGCGCGTCCGTTCGCTGCCCGCACGTCCACCGCGTCCACCGCCTCCCCGACCCCGGCCTCTGCCTTCTCCCGCTCCGCGACCGAAGCCGCCACCGGCGTCGAAGTCCCCTCCTCCGCACCGGCGTTCGCCACCGGCACGCCCCGCAGGAAGCGCGCGCAATACGCCGCCGCGACCACCATCACCACGGCCGCCCCGATCGCCGCCGCGTTCATCCCGTCGCAGAACGCGTCCCGCGCCGAGTCCACCAGCGCTCGCCCGGAGTTCCCCGGCAGGTCCGCCGCGACCGCCTGGGCCCCGCCGAGCGTCTCCCGGGCCGGGCCGCTCGGCGCCGTGTCGGCCATCGCCCGGTGGTAGACCGCGTCGCCGATCGTGCCGAGCAACGCCATGCCCAACGCGCCGCCGAGCTCGCTCCCCGACTCCAGCACCGCGGAGGCGGACGCGGCGCGGTCGGCCGGCGCGACGCCCATCGCCATCTCGGTCACCTGCGTCATCACCGCGACCACGCCCGCCGCGTACACCGCGGACCCACCCAGCAACAGCCCCAACGAGGAGTCCGACCGGGCCCCGGCCAGCACCGTGAAGCCGCCCGCGGCCAGCACGAACCCGCCGCACATCACCCACACCCGATCCATCCGTCGAGCCAGCACGGTGGCCACCGGAGTGGCCACGGCCACCGCTCCCGACGGCACCAGGCTCCACAGCGCGGCCCGCAGCGGGCTCATCCCGAGCACCGACTGGAGGTACTGCGTGGTGAAGATGGCGAAGCCGACGATCGCGAACATCGACAGCACGTTGGCCACCACCGACCCGCCGAACGCCCGCATACGCAGCAGTTCCAGGTCCAACAGCGGGTGGGCGGCGGTGAGTTGACGGCGCACGAACAGCGTGCCGACGATCAGCCCGAACCCGATGCTCAACACCGGCAACGTGGCCGCGCCGGAGCGGGCGATCTCCTTGATGCCGTAGACCACCGGCAACAGCGTGCCCAGCGACAACACCGCGCCGATCAGGTCGAACGGCCCCTGCGCCAAGCCCCGATGGCGCGGAACGAACACCGGGACCAGGAACAGCAGGATCGCCATCGCCGGCACATTGATCAGGAAGATCGAGCCCCACCAGAAGTGTTCGACGAGCAGGCCGGACAGGATCGGCCCGAGCGAGATCCCGCCGGTCATCACGGCGGTCCACAGCGCGATCGCGGTCCCGCGCTGCTTGGGATCGACGAACATGGTGCGGATCAACGCGAGGGTGGACGGCATCAACGCCGCGCCGCCCACGCCCAGCAGCGCCCGGGCCGCGATCAGCGTCTCCGCGTTGTGCGCGTACGCCGCGGCCAGTGACGCGCCGCCGAACAGCGCCGCGCCCACCAGCAGCAGTCGGCGCCGGCCGATCCGGTCGCCGAGCGCGCCCATCACGATCAACAGGCCGGAGAGCACGAAGCCGTACATGTCCAGGATCCACAACTGCTGTGTACCGGTGGGCTCCAGCGCGCGGCCGATGAACGGCACCGCGAAGTAGAGCACCGACACGTCCATGCTCACCAGCAGCAACGGCAGCAGCAGGACGGCCAGCCCGAGCCACTCCCGCCGCCCCGCCAACGGTCCGGACCCGGCCCCGGACTGCTCGGATGTCTCGATGGTTGTCACTGGAACTCTCCCCCACTGATGCACCTATACGGCGTACGCTGCGACGCGTACAGAGTAAGCACCTCGGACGGACCAGTGCAACGAAGCCAAGTCCTCCACAAATAAAGACTTCTCCAAGTAGTGCACTCAAGCTTGTGCACTACCTCGGCGGCAAACGTGCCCTATAGTGCACTGACCGCCGCCCCCATGCACCGACAAGCCCCGGGAGCCCCGATGGCACGCCCCACCACGCCGGCCTCCGCCACGAATCCCGCGCCCCCCGCCACCCCTTCGCTCCGGATCGCCGCCGAGTTGCGCCGCCGGATCGAGACCGGCGAGTTGCGGCCCGGCGACCGGGTCCCCTCCACCCGGGCGATCACCGCCGAATGGGGCGTGGCGATGGCCACCGCCACCAAGGCCCTGACCGCACTGCGCGAGGCCGGACTGGTGCGCGCCGTACGCGGCGTCGGCACCGTGGTCGCCGAGCACCCCGACCGGGCGGCCCGCGCCGATCGGCCGGATCGCCCGCGCGCCGCGGTCATCGCCGTACCCTCGGTGCACCCCCCGCGCACCGAGGCCGAACTCACCCGTGAGCGAGTCGTCTCGGCGGCCGTGGCGATCGCCGACGAACGCGGCCTGGCGGCGGTGTCGATGCGGCAGATCGCCGCCGAACTGGGGGTGGCCGCGATGACCCTGTACCGGCACGTGCCCGGCAAGGAGGATCTGCTCGCGGCGATGGCCGACAGCGTGTTCGGCGAAATGCCCCTGCCGTCCCACGAACGGGTGGGCTGGCGGGCCCGCCTGGAGACCTCGTGCCGGCTGCAATGGCGGATGTACCGCGAGCACCCGTGGCTGGCCCACGTCATGTCGATGACCCGCCCGCTGCCCACCCCGCGCGGCATGGCGCATGTGGAGTGGGCGATGGCCGAGTTCCAGGGGCTGCCGCCGCAGGTGGTGATGCACATCGCGGTGACGATGCTGAACTACGTACGCGGCACCGCGGTCAACATCGCGGCCGAGTTCGAGGCCGAGCGCGCCACCGGCATCTCCAGCGAGGAATGGATGCAGGCGCAGGACGAGGCGATGGACCTGATCCTGCGCGGCGGTCACTTCCCGATGTACGCCGCCGCGCTGAGCGATCCGGGCGTGGAACTGGATCTGGACTCGCTGTTCGGCTTCGGACTCGACCGCCTGCTGGACGGCATCGCCCTGCTGGTCCCCCCGACCGGGTGACCGGGGCGCGCCCGAATGGCCGGTCGTCGGCCGCGGTTCACCCGCGCGGCAGGGTCACCAGACCCAGGAAGAACTCGTCGATCCCGCGCACCGCCTCCAGGAACGACTCGAGTTCGACCGGCTTGGTCACGAAGGCGTTGGCGTGCAGGTCGTAGCTGTGCCGCACGTCGTCGGGTGCGGCCGAGGTGGTCAGCACCACCACCGGGATGGTCCGCCAGCGCGCGTCGGCCTTCATCGCCGAAAGCACCTCGCGACCGTCCATCCGAGGCATGTTCAAGTCCAGGATCACCAGGTCCGGTCGAGGACTCGCGCGCAGCCACTCCAGCGCCTCCATGCCATCCGCGACCCGACACAACGTGTGACCGCCATCGCGATCGAGCAACGCCTCCTCGATCATCAACGCGTCGCCGGGATCGTCCTCCACCAGCAACACCGTCAGCGTTCGTGTCATCGCGGTCTGGCTCATCGCACCACCTTCGGCTCACGGTCCCGACCGACCCGCGACCCGGACCGGCACCCATCCGGCGAACTCGGCGCGCTCACACCACCGACCCACCCCCCGAAGGCTAACGCCTCCGGCCCGCCGGGCAGCAGGGCCCGCCCGGCTCGCCGCGTTCGTCCTTGACGCCGTCCACGACATGGCCCATCGTGGAGCGTCGATCACGCTCGGCAACCAGGGGGAGTGCGCCATGCGGATGAACACGGTCGAGAAGATCGTCGTCGCCAGTCCCCTCCGGCGGGCCCCGCAGATCTGGTACGAGACGCCGCTGCTGCTGCGCCTGGGCGGCCGGCTCGCCCCCGGCGCGCACGCGCTGGAGATCGGCTGCGGCACCGGCAGGGGCATCGAGCTGATCCTGAACCGCTTCGGCGCCGCCCGGGTGGACGGCATCGACCTCGACCACGCGTCGCTGGCCAAGGCCCGCCGGCGCTGGCACGGCAACAGCCGGGTGGCGCTGGTCGAGGGCTCGGCCACCGATCTGCGCGGCACCATCGGCGCGGCGGACGCGAGCTACGACGCCGTGTTCGACTTCGCGATCGTGCACCACATCACCGACTGGCGCGCGTGCCTGGCCGAGGTCGGCCGGGTGCTGCGTCCCGGCGGCCGGTTCTACTTCTCCGAGATGACCGCCCGCGCACTCGCCCGACCCACCCTCGCGTTCCTGTTCGACCACCCCATCGAGGACCGCTTCGACGATCGGGACTTCCTCGCCGAACTCCCTCGGCACGGGCTCGACGTGCTCGGCAGCAAGTCGCTCCTCGGCGACTACTTCTTCGGCGTGGCCCGCCGCCGCTGAGCGGTCGGCGCCCCACCCGCCGAATGGTCGGCACCGGAGCCCTCCTCCCGTGCATCGGCGCGCGCGGCGGCTAGGCTTTTCCGGCCATGCACACACCACACCCCACCTTCACGAACTTCGTCGCGGTCGGTGACTCGTTCACCGAGGGCATGTCCGATCTCGGTCCCGACGGCAGCTACCGCGGCTGGGCCGATCTGCTCGCGGATCGGCTGGCCCTGGACACACCCACGCTGCGCTACGCCAACCTCGCCGTACGCGGAAAGCTGATCCGCCAGATCGCCGACGAGCAGGTGGACGCCGCCGTCGCGCTCGGCGGCGATCTGATCACCCTCGCCGGCGGTCTCAACGACGTGCTGCGCCCGCGCTGCGACGTCGGCGCGGTGTGCGCGGTGTTCGAACAGGCCGCCGCCAAGCTCGCCGCCGGCGGCGCGCACCTGGTGCTGTTCCGCAGTACCGACCCCACCCGCCGGCTGCGCTCGTCGGCGCGACTGATGCCGCGGATCGAGCAGTTGGTGGCCTTCGTGGACACCGTCGCCGCCCGGCACGACGCCACCGTGGTCGACCTGTTCACCGCCCGCGTCTTCGACGATCCCCGGATGTGGGCCGACGATCGCCTGCACCTGTCCACCGAGGGACACCGACGCGTCGCCGAGGCCACCGCGCAGGCGATGGGCCTGCCCGCCGAATTCGACTGGCGCGCGCCGCTGCCCGCCGCCGCGCCGCGGGCCTGGACCGATCGCCGGCGCGCCGACGTGCGCTGGGCCCGGACCCACCTGGGACCCTGGCTCGCCCGCCGCGCCACCGGTCGCTCCTCCGGCGACGGACGCCCGCCCAAGCGCGCCGACCTGACCCTGTGGCGATGAGCGACCACGCGGCACCGGGCGCGGGCCCGGTCGGGCACCCGACGGGACCGGGGTGCCCCCCGGGGAACGATTCGAGGTGCAATCAGGTTAGGTTTACCTAAGTCGCACAGCGCAGGTGACACGGCGAGGAGAACCTCCATGGCGGAACGCCCGGTACGCAAGACCCGCAAACTGATCGAACTCCAGGTACGCAGCACCGAACGGGTCGGCCCCCACCTGATCCGGATCGTCGCCGGCGGCGACGGTTACCGACACTTCACCGACAACGGCTACACCGACGCCTACGTCAAGGTGCTCTTCCCGCAGCCCGGGGTGAACTACCCCGAGCCGTTCGACATGGAGACCATCCGCGCCGAACTCCCGCGCGAGGACTGGCCGCGCACCCGCACCTACACGGTGCGCGCGAACAACCCGAACACCGGCGAGTTGACCATCGACTTCGTGCACCACGGCGACGAGGGCCTGGCCGGCCCGTGGGCGGCCCGTGCCCGGGTCGGCGACACGGTGCGGCTGCTCGGTCCCGGCGGCGCCTACGCCCCCGACCCCGAGGCGGACTGGCACCTGTTCGTCGGCGACGAGAGCGCCTACCCCGCGATCAGCGCCTCGCTGGAGCGGCTGCCCGCCGCGGCCAAGGCGATCGCGCTCCTCGAGGTGGGCACGTCCGACGAGGCACCCACCGGCACCGTGCCGGCCACCCACCCCGACCTCGATCTCGACATCACCTGGATCACCCGAGACGCCGGTCCCGATCTGCTCGACGCGCTGCGCGCGCTCGACTTCCCCACCGGCCGGGTGCACGCGTTCGTGCACGGCGAGGCCGGTGTGGTCAAGGAGTTGCGCCGACACCTGGTCGACGAGCGCGGCGTGGAGCGCACCGACATCTCCTTCTCCGGCTACTGGCGCAAGGGCCGCGACGAGGACGGCTTCCAGGCGGACAAGGCCGCCGAGAAGGCCGCCGAACGCGAGGCCGAACAGCGCGCCTGACCCGCACCCCACCCGTACGTGGGTCCGGGATCCGTCACCGAGTCCCGGGCCCTCGCACGGTGGTGCGGAACCGTTTCCCTCGTGCGATCAGCGAGAATCCGGGCAAACTCCCCGAACCGACCACGCCACCCGAGTGAAAGCACGCGTCGGGCACTACCGCGAGCGACGAAGCCGGCACAGGGTGGGGCGCATGAGACGTCCATCACACGCCCTCGTGGCCATCGCGACCGCCCTCACCCTCACTGCGGCCGGCGCAGCCGGCGCGCACGCGAGCGACGCTCGGCCCACTCCCGGCGCGCCCGGGATCGGCGATCCGCTGCTGCCGCTGAGCGGCAACGGCGGCTACCGCGTCGACCACTACACACTGGACTTCGACTGGCGGGCGCCCGGCGCGGCGTTCCCGGCGACCACCACCGTCAAGGCCACCGCCACCCAGGCGCTGTCCCGGTTCGACCTCGACTTCGCGGGCAACACGCTCGGCCGGGTCACGGTCGACGGCACGACCGCGACCGCCACCCGCGAGGGTGACGAGTTGGTGATCACCCCGACCCGCCCGCTGCGCAAGGGCCGCGCGTTCACGGTCCGGGTCGAGTACACCGCCGACCCCACCCAGCAGCGGCACCGCGACGACGCGATCGAGACGTTCGGCTGGATTCCCACGCCCGACGGCACGGTGATCTACCCGCAGCCCGACGGCGCCAAGATGATCTTCCCGAGCAACGACCACCCCAGTCTGCGGGCCCGGACCACGGTCAACATCACCGCCGCCGACGACCTCACCGCATTGTCCAACGGCACCCTCACGCACAAGCGCCGGGTAGCACCCGGCCGCACCCGCTGGACCTACGACAGCCGGCAGCCGGTGGCGGGCCAACTCTTCCAACTCGCCATCGGCAAGTACACGCTGATCGACGGCCCGACCACCAACGGCACCCGGCTGCGCGACGCGGTTCCGCCGGACCTGGTCGACCGGGTCGAGCAGTACCGTTCGCTGACGCCCCGTCATCTGGCCTGGGTGGAGAGCAGGCTGGGTCCCTATCCGTTCGACAGCTACGGGCTGCTCGTGGCGGACACCGACCTCGGCGTCGCGCTGGAGACCCAGTCGTTGTCCCTGATCCCCAAGGCCGACCTGCTCGGCGACAAGATCAACGCCGAACGCAACATGGTGCACGAACTCGTGCACCAGTGGACCGGCGACAGCGTGGCCATGGAGCGCTGGTCCGACCTGTGGCTGAGCGAGGGGCACGCACGCTACTACGAGCGCGTCTACAGCGAGGAGAACGGCGGCGCCAACCTGGAGGCGCTGATGCGCGACACCTACCGGCAACACGACATCTGGCGCCGGGACACCGGCGCGCCGGCCGAGCCCACCGAGCCCAACCTGTTCAAGCGCATGCGCTACGACGGTTCGGCGCTGGTCTTCTACGCGCTGCGCATCGAGGTCGGCGCGGACACCTTCGCCCACATCGAACGTGCCTGGACCAGCCGCTTCCGCGGCCGCGCCGCGAGCACGGCGGACTACGTCCAACTCGCCTCCGAGGTGGCCCGACGCGACCTCGCGCCGTTCCTGAACCCGTGGCTGTACGGCGCGAAGACGCCGCCGATGCCCGGACACCCGGACTGGACCGTCGACCCGGCCTGAGCCACCGCGGCACCCCATGACGCGGCGGTCGGCCCCGGCCCGACCGCCGCGTCCGCACGTCCGGCCCATCCGACGCCGGCGCGAAGCGACTTGGCGGACCGCACGCCCCGTGATAGAAACTGGAACGAACGTCCCACTTTATTTTCCTATCGACGGGAACTCCCGTGCGTAACCCCTACCGAGAAATCTTCACCGCGCCCGGTGCCAAGGGATTCTCGGCAGCCGGCTTCATCGCCCGCATGCCCATCTCGATGACCGGCATCGGCATCGTCACCATGCTCTCCGAACTGCGCGGCGAGTACGGCCTCGCGGGCGCCGTGGCCGCCACCTTCGCACTGTCCACCGCGCTGATCGCGCCGCAGATCTCCCGCGTCGTGGACCGCTACGGGCAGAGCCGCGTGCTCGTCCCGGCCACCGCCGTCAGCGTCATCACGCTGGGCGTGCTCCTGCTCTGCGCGCGCTACGACGCCCCCGCCTGGACCCTGTTCGTGTGCGCGATACCCGCCGGCTGCATGCCCAGCATGGGCGCCATGGTCCGCTCCCGCTGGCTGGTCCTGTACCGCGGCTCGCCGCACCTGCACACCGCGTTCTCCTTCGAGTCCGTGGTCGACGAACTGTGCTTCATCCTCGGACCGATCATCGCCGTCCAGCTCTCCGTCTCCGCCTTCCCCGAGGCGGGCCCGCTGGCCGCGATCGCCTTCTTCACCATCGGCGTCCTGCTGTTCACCGTGCAGCGCGGCACCGAGCCCCCGCCGCACCCGCGCACCGCCGGCAGGACCACGTCGGTGATGCGCATCCGCGGCCTCCAGGTGCTCGTGGTCACCCTGATCGCGATCGGCGCCATCTTCGGCACCGTGGACGTGGTCACCATCGCCTTCGCCGAGGAGCACGGCCAACGCGGCTCGGCGAGCTTCGTGTTGGCCACCTACGCGGCCGGCTCCTGCCTGGCCGGGATCGCCTTCGGCGCGTTCAAGTTCGCCTCCCCGCTGCCCCGGATGTTGCTGATCAGCGTCGGCATCACCGCCGTGACCATCCTGCCGCTGCTGCTGGTCGGTAACCTGCCCGCACTCGCGGTGGCCGTGTTCTTCGCGGGCATGTCGATCTCGCCCACCATGATCCTGACCGTCAGCCTGGTCGAACGCCTGGTCCCGCCGGCGCGGTTGACCGAGGGGATGACCTGGACCACCACCGGCATCGGCATCGGCGTCGCGGCCGGCTCCTCGCTGTCCGGCCTGATCGTGGACCACTTCGGGACCCGGGCCGGCTTCGGCGTCGCCGTCGGCGCGGCCCTGCTCGCTGCCTCGATGGCCCTCGGTGGATACCGTGTGCTGCGCCGGACCGCGCCGCGCGCGGGCGGGACCACCGTCGCGGTCGGCGGCCCGCCGACCGGCGCCACCCCCGTACGAGAAGGTGAATCCCACTGATCGAGGAAGCCGTCGACGGCCGCCGGGCCAAGGGCGAACGCCGCCGCCGGGCGCTGATCGAGGCCACCCTGCGGGTGGTCGAACGAGACGGCGCGGCCGGCGTCAGCCACCGCACCGTCTCGCGCGAGGCGGGCCTGCCCACCAGCGCCTCCACGTACTACTTCGACGGCGTCGACGACCTGCTCACCGCCGCGCTCACCTCGTGCATGACCGCGGACGCGATCCACGTGCGCTCGATCGCCGCCGCCCCCGGCGACACCCGGCGCGCGTTGGCCGAACACCTGAACCACATCTGCACGTCGCCGGGCCTGCTGGTCGCCGAGTACGAGCTGTTCCTGCTCGCCGCGCGGCGACCGGAGTTGCGCGAGTCCACCGACCACTGGATGGCCGCGGTCACCGACTTCGCGCTGCGCTTCACCACCGACGCGGTCCGGGTCCGGGTGTTCGTCGGCGCACTGGACGGGCTGCTCATCCAGGCCCTGCTCACCGACGCGCCGCCCAGCACCGACGAGTGGGAGGCGATGATCCGCGACCTGTTGCCCGGGCCGTGCCTGGCACCGCCCACACCCTCGGGGTCCTCGGCACCCTCCGCGCCGTCGACCCCCTCGGCGCCGGAACACACCGAGTAGGCGTGGCACGTTCCGGTTGGGCCAGAATCGGGGCATGTCCCGACGCACCCCGCGGCCCCGACCTGACGCCGTCACCGCCGCCTCGCCCTGCCCCTGCGGCCTGCCCGACACCTACGGCGCGTGTTGCGGCGCGCGGCACGCCGGCTCCCCCGCGCCCACCGCCGAGGCGCTGATGCGCTCGCGCTACAGCGCGTTCGCCGTGCGCGACGCGGCCTATCTGCTGCGCACGTGGCACCCCGACACCCGGCCGGAGCGCCTCGACCTGGACGAGCGCACCCGCTGGCTGGGCCTGGAGGTGCTCGCGAGCACCGACGGCGGGCCGTTCCACCAGGAGGGCACCGTGGAGTTCATCGCGACCTACCTCGAGCGCGGCCGGCAGGACACGCTGCGCGAACACAGCCGGTTCGTCCGGTACGACGGCGCCTGGGTCTACGTCGGCCCCTTGCCTCGCTGACGAACGGTCAGACGCCGACCAGCCGGCTTTCGATCCGCACCGACGCGGACAGGTCGCGCAGTCGCTTGGCCAGGTCCTCGCCCGCCTCGTGCAACGCGTCCAGGGTCATCGGCTCCAGCCGCTCGAACAGGAACAGCGCGTCGGTGGTGTGCTCGGTGATCCGGGTGCGCACACACTGGCGCCAGTTCCATCGACGGCACGTGACGCCCTCGTCGTCGCACCACACCACCTCGCCCGGCGCGGGGTGGTCGATCGCGGGGACCCCGGCCTCCAGGACCTCGAACGGCTCGGTGCCCTCGGCCCGGATCAGCCGGGCCGCGCCGCGATAACGCGACAGGTCCTCGCCGCCGACCGGCAACACGTGCCGCACCGAGACCGCGTTGTACAGGTCGACCAGGCGGTTGACCTCGGGCAGCCCGCCGCGCCGCATCAGCGCCTCCACCGAGCAGCGGGTGCGCTGCGGCTTGGCGCCGAAGGCACGGTACGCCTGTCGCCACGCGGCCACGTTCGGATGTTCCTCGGGCGGGGTGGTGGGCAGCGACAGGGTCGCCTCGGCCAGCGCGGCGCGGGAGCCGTCGTCGCTGGGGCCGCCCGGCAGTCCGGTGGCGACCAGGGCGAGCACGACCGCGTCGGGGCGCAGCGCGTGCACGGCCGGGTCGATGGTGATGGACGTGAGCACGTTCGGGTTCTCCTCCGCGACAGGGCGACCGGTCGAGCCGCGGTCCACTACAGTAGACCGCATGGAGCAGAATAATGACCTGTTGGCCGATCCCGGTCAACCCGCGGTCAGCCGCGCGATCGCGGCCAACGTCCGGGCCGCCCGCACCGCGCGCGGCTGGTCGCTGGAGGCGCTCGCGGCGCGCAGCGGCCTGAGCAAGGGTGCCCTGGTGGGTGTCGAGCAGGGCCGGGGCAACCCGGGCGTGCTCACCCTGGCCCGGATCGCCGACGCGCTCGGCCTGCCGCTGACCGGCCTGGTCGACGGGGCGCCGGCGCCGGTCGTCGAGGTGGTCCCGGCAGGCGGCGGAACCCGGCTGTGGCAGGGCGAACACGGCGGCCACGGCGACCTGTTGATCGGCAGCGACCCGCCCGTCCCGGCCGAGCTGTGGCGCTGGACGCTGGCTCCCGGCGACGCGCACGTCAGCGCGGCGCACGGCGCGGGCGTCCGCGAACTGGTCACCGTCCTGGACGGCACGCTCACCCTGGAGGTGGCCGGCGAGCGGGTGGACGTCCCGGCCGGCGGGTGCGCCCGCTTCGCGGCCGACCGGCCGCACTCCTACCGCAACGACGGCGCGAGCACCGCCCGGTTCGTCGGCGTCGTGCTCCTGCCGAGCCGGCCCGACATCGGCTGACTCGGGCCCGCTCTCGGCCCGTCCGCCCCCGCCCACCCGCTCCCTGCCCGCTCGCTCTCTGCGGACCCGAGCCGCCCGGCCTCGGCCGACCCCACCTCGGCCGGCCCGGCGGCGGCGTCAACCCCGGCGCTTCCACCGCTCGTCCCGCCGCGAGTTACACCTCGGCCGTGCCCCACTCGCCGACCACCAGTTCGTCGCCCACCGACAACTTGCCCGGGCGCAGCACGGCGAACTTGGCGCCGAAGGCCACCCCGCCCTGAGCCGCGCGGCGGTAGCCGGCGAAGGCGCGCAGCGGTTCGGGGCCCGCCTTGGTCCCGGCGACCTGGTCCACCATCGTGACCGCGCAGCGGATCGCGAGCTTGGCGTAGCCCAGTTCCGCCTCGCCGACGCCGAACCGCCGGAGCCGGTCCTCGGTGTGCGGTTCGGGCCACCCCTGGACCACGACGTTCGGCCGGAAGCGGTTCATCGGCAGCGGCGCCTCGCCCTGCTCGGCCAGTCGCGCGTTGAGCAGGTCGAGCGAGCCGCGGGAGAGCACGTGCAACGGGGAGCTGTCCGCGTATCCGGCGGTGCCCGGGATCGCGCCGTCGGTCACCCGATCGTGCTCCGGCGGCACCCGGACCAGCCGGCTGCCCACGCCGAGCGCGTCCGAGATCCACTCGGCGACCGCGTCCCCCTGGTCGATGCCCCGGAACGGGTTGCCGAACAGGTCCACGTCGCGCCGGGCACCGGCGGTGTCCACGTCGATCGTCACCGGGGCGACGCCGGTCCGGCGCAGGGTGAGGCGTTCACCGGCGGTGTCGATCTCCGGGCGGATCGACGCCAGGAGCGGATCGCGGCGCTGGGTGCGGTAGACGCCGTTCGTGTCGACCACCATGAAGGCGCGGTCGTGGGCGAGTCCGGCGCGGGTCAACAGCGCCCGATCGCACGACGTCCCGGCGCAACCCTTGATCGGGTAGTAGGTGAGTTCGACGACTGTGGCCATCACCCGACCCTATCCACGGCGTGCTCGCCCGGACCCGCCGGCCCACCCCCGCGCGCTCCTCTCGTCGCGCGGCGCGGATCGCTCGCACACAACGGTGGGCGGCGGAATCGACCGCGCCGCTCAGGCGTCCGCCGGGTGCAGTTCCTTCCACACCCGCTGGGCGAACACCGTTGTGCCCGCGTGTGCGTCGGCCTCCTCGGCGGTGGCCAGCCAGCCGACGATCTCGCCGGGGATGTCGGGCGTGGCGGCGGTGAAGTTGGCCTGGAGGTGGCCGCCGGATCCGCGCGCCTTCTGGGATTCGGTGAGCACGAAACCGGGGTCGACGTTGAAGGCGCGCAGCCCGCGCTCGCGATACTCGGCGTGCAGCACGCCGGCGACCCGCCCGAACGCGGCCTTGGACGCGGCGTAGCCGACCCCCCAGCCGCCCGCGCCGGCCGGACCCGGCGGATCGAGTCGGACCGAGCCCGACGTCATGTTCACCACGTGACTGCGCGGGTGCTCCAGCAGGTGCGGCAACAACCTTTGGATCAGCACCAGTTGGTGCAGGTAGTTGCCGACGAGCAGGTTCTGTGCGGCCTCGATCGGCAGATCCGGAATGCGGTCCATCGCGCCGGGGCCTTGGTATATGGCGTTGTTGAAGAGCAGGTCGACGCGTCCCCACGTGTCCAGCGCGGTGTCGCACGCGTCGAGGATGGATTGCCGGTCCATCAGGTCCATCCGGATCGGCAGCGCCCGCCGGCCCAGCGCCTCGATCTCGCCGGCGGTGGTCTCCAGACTGCCGGGGATCGCGAACGGCGTGGGATCGGCGGTGGACGACGTGGGCCCGCCGCGCCCCTCCCCTTCGCGCACGGTACGGGCGGTGAGCACCACGTCGTAGCCGGCGCGGGCGAGGGCGAGGGCGCCGCAACGGCCGATTCCGCGACTGGCACCGGTGACGAAGGCGACGGGAGTGTGCTGAGGCATGCGCCGACCATGCCGGATTACCTTGACAGAATCCAGCAAATCTTCGAATCCGTCGAATCCCGCGGTGGACCGCGCGCGACACGTGCCGAGCAGTGCGCGTCCGGTCTTGTTACCGACGCGTAGCGCTGCTTGACTGCTGGACATGTCGACGCACGAGGTCACCAACCAGGTCCCGGCTCCGACCGCGCGGGACACCGCCGCCGATCCCGCGCTGTACGAGGCGCTGCATCGTGAGGGCGCCGGCTGGGCCGAGGCCGAGGTCCGTGGACTCGGGCTGCGCGCGTGGGAGGAACCGGCCCAGGAGTGGGGCCGGCTGGCCAACGAGCACGAGCCGATCCTGCGCAGCCACGACCGCCACGGGCACCGGATCGACGAGGTCGAGTTCCACCCGGCGTGGCACGAGCTGATGACCGTCGCGGTGGAGCACGGCCTGCACGCGAGCCCGTGGCGCGAGGACCGCCCGGGCGCGCACGTCGCGCGCGCGGCGAAGCTGTACGCGTGGAGCCAGGTCGAGGCGGGCCACATGTGCCCGATCTCGATGACCTACGCCTCGGTGCCGGCGCTCCGCGTGCAGCCGGAACTGGCCGAACTCTACGAGCCGTTGCTGGCCTCGCGCCGCTACGACTTCGGACTGCGCGAGCCGGCCGGCAAGCTCGGGCTGATCGCGGGCATGTCGATGACCGAGAAGCAGGGCGGCTCGGACGTACGCACCAACACCACGCGCGCGGTGCCCTCGGCGGACGGCTCCTACCGGCTGACCGGGCACAAGTGGTTCACCTCCGCGCCGATGTCCGACCTGTTCCTGACCCTGGCCCAGGCCCCGGGCGGACTCTCCTGCTTCCTGGTCCCGCGCGTGTTGCCGGACGGCAGCCGCAACACGTTCCACCTGATGCGCCTCAAGGACAAGCTCGGCAACCGCTCCAACGCGTCGGCGGAGATCGAGTACGAGGGCGCGTACGCCCGCCTGATCGGCGCCGAGGGCCAGGGCGTGCGAACCATCGTCACGATGGTCAACGCCACCCGGCTCGACTGCGTGATCGGGGCCGCGTGCGGGATGCGGGTCGGCGCGGTCAGGGCCGCGCATCACGCGGCGCACCGACGGGCGTTCGGCGCGGCGCTGATCGATCAGCCGCTGATGCGCAACGTACTGGCCGACCTGGTGATCGAGTCCGAGGCCGCGACCACGGTGGCGCTGCGGCTGGCCGGCGCCGGCGATCGGGCGCTGCGCGGGGACGCGGGCGAGGCGGCGTTTCGCCGGATCGCGGTCGCCGTGTCGAAGTACTGGGTGTGCAAGCGCGGCCCGGCGCACGCGGCCGAGGCGCTGGAATGTCTGGGCGGCAACGGCTACGTGGAGGAGTCGGGGCTGCCCCGGCTGTACCGCGAGGCGCCGCTGGTGTCGATCTGGGAGGGCTCGGGCAACGTCGCCGCGCTCGACGCGTTGCGTGCGATGGCCCGCGAACCGGCGTGCGTGGACGCCTTCTTCGCCGAGATCGACTCGGCCGCCGGCGCGGATCACCGACTGGACGAGGCGGTGGCGGCGCTGCGCAAGGAACTGGCCGACCCGAACGAGGCGCAGTTCCGGGCCCGGCGGATCGTCGAATCGATGGCGGTGGTGCTCCAGGGCGCGCTACTGGTGCGCGCGGCGAGCCCGGCTGCCGACGCGTTCTGCGCCACCCGCCTGGCCCGCGAGGGCGGCCACGCGTTCGGCACCCTCCCGGCGGGCACCGACACGGGCGCGTTGTTGTCTCGGGTGCGGGAGGTGTAGGTGCCGCCCCGGGGCTCCGGCCCCCCGCTCCGCACGGAGGAGGCGCCGTTCTAGGCTCCGGTCATGATCAACTCCGTTCGACTCGTGATCTTCGACTGTGACGGCGTCCTGGTGGACAGCGAGCCGATCGCGATCCGCGTACACGTGGCGCTCGGCGCCGAGCACGGCTGGCCGCTCACCCCGGCCGAGGTGGTCGAGCGCTTCGTCGGCCGCTCCTCGGCGGCGATCGCCGAGCAGATCGCCGAGCGCGTCGGAGCGGACACCGCCGCCGAGTGGACACGCGGCTTCGAGAGCCGGCACCGGGTCGAGGTCGACGCCGCGCTGAGCCCGGTCGAGGGCATCGAGTACGCCGTGGACACCCTCGCCGAACTCGGTCTCGCCACGTGCGTGGCGTCCAGCGGCGGCCACGACAAGATGGCGCACACCCTGGGCCGCACCGGGCTGTACGAGCGGTTCGCCGGCCGCATCTTCAGCGCCACCGAGGTCGCCCACGGCAAGCCCGCACCCGACGTTTTCCTGCACGCCGCCCGCCGCATGGGAGTGGCCCCCGAGCACTGCGTCGTGGTCGAGGACAGCGTCAACGGCCTGCTCGCCGCCCGCGCGGCCGGGATGCGCGCCTTCGCCTACACGACGGACCTGATCGCGCCGCACCTCCTGGAGGGTCCGGGCACCACCGTGTTCAAGTCCATGCGCGACCTGCCCGCCCTGATCACCGACCTGGGCTGATCCGTACGTCGATTCGGAGCCGCGTCCCCGTTCGGGGGTTGGGGCCGGGGTCGCTCAGCGAAAGAGCTCGCGCAGGGTGCCGGCCACCTGTGCGGGCGCCTCCTCGGCCATGAAGTGTCCGCACGACATCGTGGTGTGCCGCAGGTCCGGCGCCCACGCCCGCCAGCGCGCCGCCGCGTCGAAGCCCAACGCGGCACCCCAGTCCTGCTGGAGTACGGCCACCGGCATCCGCAGCCGATTCCCCGCCCGCCGATCCGCCTCGTCGTGTTCGACGTCGATCAGCGCCGACGCGCGGTAGTCGGCCACGATCGAGGGGATCGCCTCCCGCGAGGCCCGCAGGTAGGCGGCCCGGACGTCGGCCGGAATCGCCGCCGGATCGTTGCTCCACAGGTCCAGGAAGTGGCCGAAGAAGGCGTCCGGGCTGCCGGCGATCAACTGCTCCGGGAGCCCGACCGGCTGCGCCATCAGATAAAGGTGGAAGCCGACGGCGGCCGAGGTGCCGTGCAGGACGTCCCACATGTCCAGGGTCGGCAGTACGTCCAACGACGCCAATCGGCGGACCGCGCCCGGGTGGTCGAGCCCGGTCCGGAACGCGACCAGCGCACCTCGATCGTGGCCGGCCAGCGCGAACCGCTCGTGGCCCAGGGCGCGGGCGAGCGTCACCACGTCCGCGGCCATCGTGCGCTTGGCGTAGGTCAGCCCGTCCCGGTCCACCGGCTTGTCGCTGTCGCCGTAGCCGCGCAGGTCCGGACAGATGACCGTGTGGTCGGCGGCCAGGTCTGCCGCGACATGCCGCCACATCAGATGGGTCTGCGGAAAGCCGTGCAACAGCACGACCGGGCGGCCCGACCCGCCCACGGCGACGTTGAGCGCGACGCCGTCGTCGACGGCCACCCGGCGGTAGTCGAAATCGGGAATCCTGAGGGTCATCGGTCTTCCTTCGGTGGGCGTGCCGACCGAGTCGGCACGGCGGATCTTGGACGGCTTCAGCCTGCGGCCCGCGGATCAGCGATCGATGAGCACCCGATGAGCGACATCGGCGCGACCGCCGCCGGCGGCATCGGACCCGACCCCGATCCGGCGTCCACGACGCGCCTGGCACCCGCGCCGAGCAGGGTGTTCGCCGGCTCCGGGATAGGTTGGCCGGGATCGGGCGGGACCGGAGAAGGGTGTGGCGTGACGTCGTCGGTGCGCTTCGTCGTACTCGGCCCGGTGACCGCCGAGGACGCGCACGCACCGGTGAACCTCAAGGGCCCCCGACATCGCGCGGTACTGGCCCGGCTGCTGATCGCCCGCGGCCGGGTCGTGCCGGTCGACCGGCTCGTCGACGACCTGTGGACGGACCCGCCGGCGAGCGCCGTGGCCACCATCCGCACCTTCGTCTCCGCGCTGCGCCGGGCCGTCGAGCCCGACCGGGCCCCGCGCGCACCCGCCGGCCTGCTGGTCACCGCCGGCCCCGGCTACGCGCTGCGGCCCGCCCCCGACGCGGTGGACGCGTGGCGATTCGAGGCGGCCGTACAGGAATGCGGACACCTGCTCGACGCCGACCGGCCGCACCCCGCGCTCACCGGGATCACTGCGGCGCTGGCACTGTGGCGCGGACCCGCCTACGCGGAGTTCGCCGAACAGCCCTGGGCGCTGGGCGAGGTGGCCCGACTCGACGAGCTGCGCCTGCTCGCGGTGGAACGGCGGGCCCGCGCCGCGCTCGCCCTGAACCGGGCCGCCGAGACGGTGCCGGACCTGGAGGCGCATGTCCGGGAACACCCGTGGCGCGAGGATGCCTGGGCCCTGCTCGCGCTGGCGCTGTACCGCACCGGCCGCCGGACCGACGCCCTCGCACTGCTTCGCCGAACCCGCCGGGCACTCGCCACCGAACTGGGCCTGACCGTGAGCCCCGACCTGCGCCGACTGGAAACCGACATCCTCCGCCAGGCACCACACCTGAACCGCACGACCCGCCTCCCGTACAGCCGAGCCGCACGGCCGACACACCCGACACCACCGACACACCCACCCGCCGAACACACCTCGGCCGACCAACCACAGCCGCACCCGATCGAGACCCCGGCACCACCCGCGCACCCACCCCACGACCCCACCATCGGCAACCCGCCGCACTCCCACGCCACCGAGAGCCCCGCACCACCCGCGCACTCGCCCGACCAACGCACCTCGGCCGACCAACCACACCCGCACCCGATCGAGACCCCGGCACCGCCCGCGCACTCGCCCGACGAACCCACCATCGGCAACCCGCCGCGCCCGCACCCCGCCGAGAGTCCGGCACCACACCCGACACCGCCCGCGCACTCACCCGACGAGCACAATCCCGGCAATGACCGGCCGCGTTCGTACACCACCGGGACCCCGGCACCGCCCGCGCACTCGCCCGACGAACCCACCCCCGGCGACCCGCCGGCGCAGCCGCACGGCCCGCCACCGCGCGTCACGCCGCCCTCGTCGCCCCCGTGTCCCACCGGCGACCGGAAGCCGCGCACCACACCGCCCGCAGGCGCGGCGACGGTCCGGGACGCACGTCCTGCCCCCGACCCGAACGGCCGTCCCGCCCGCGCCGGCGTACCCGCACCCGTACCCGCGCCTCCGGCCATCACGGGCGCGCCGTCGCCCGACGCGCTCTTCGTGGGTCGGGGCGCCGAGCTGCACCGGCTCGCCGCGACCGCCGAATCCGTCGCGGCGCGCCGCCGGCTCCGGCCGGCGCTGATCTCCGGTGAGGCCGGCGCGGGCAAGACCGCGCTGGCCCAGGCGCTGACCCGGCACCTGGCCGAGCGCGGCTGGACCACGGCGTGGGGGCGGAGCGCGGAGTACGCCGACGCGCCCGCCGCCTGGCCGTGGATCGAGATCGGCACCGAACTCGCCGAGGCCGGCCACCCGTTCGGCCCGTCGCACACCGAGGCCGGTCACCCGCCCCACCCGTCGCGCGCCGAAACCGGCCGCCCGTTCGACCCGCGCGCCGCCGACCCCGATTCGGATCGGCCGCCCACCGATCCGGCCGCCGCCCGGTTCCACCGCTACCTGGCGCTGGTGGCGCACCTGTCCGAGGTGGCCGCGCACGGGCCGCTCCTGCTGGTTCTCGACGACCTGCACTGGGCCGGCGAGCAGACCCTCGCCGCGCTCACCGCGCTGACCGCACACCCCCTCGACCGCCCGGTGCTGGTGCTGGGCACCTACCGGGACACCGAGGTCTCCACCGCACTCGCGCACGCCCTCGGCCGGATCGCGCGCGCCGAGCCGATCCGGGTCGAACTGGCCGGGCTGCCCGAACCGCACGTTCGCGAGCTGGTCCGGGCCGCCGCCGGTCGGGATGTGGACGACCCGACCGCGCGCGCGATCCACCGGCGCACCGCGGGCAATCCGTTCTTCGTCCGCGAACTTGCCCGGCTGCTCGCCGACTCCGATGCGCACGCCGACGCGCTCGCAGACGTCCCGGTGGGCGTGCGGGACGTGATCCGGCATCGGCTGGCCGGTCTGCCCGAGGCGTCCCGCGCGGTGCTCCGGCACGCCGCCGTGCTCGGCCTGGACGTCGACCTGGACCTGTTGATCGCACTGACCGGCGACGAGGAGGCCACGCTGGACGCGGTCGAGTTCGCGCTGCCGGCCGGTTTCCTGCTCGACGCGGGCCCGGACCGGGTGCGTTTCGCGCACGCCCTGGTTCGCGACACGCTGTACGCCGACCTGCCGCGCGCCCGCCGCGCCCGCCGGCACGCCGCCGCCGCACACGCCCTGGAACGCCTGCGCCCCGAGGATGTCGACGCGCTCGCCCACCATTTCGTTCGGGCCGAGGGCCGGGTGCCGGCCGAACGCACCGCGTACTACGCCCGGGCCGCCGCCGAACGGGCCGAACGGCGGTTCGCTCCGCACGAGGCGGCCCGGTGGTGGCGCGCGGCGGTCGACGCGTGGGATCACGCCTCGGCCGAGGCCGGTTCCACCGCCGACCGCCTCCGGGCCCGACTGGACGCGGTGATGGGCCTGGTCCGGGCGCTGGCTTTCGCGGGCGAGTTGGGCGCGGCCCGCCGGCATCGGGACCAAGCCGTCGCCGCCGCCGAGGAATTGGGGGACGCGCCGCGGACCGCACGGGTGATCGGCGCCTTCGACGTGCCGGCGATCTGGCCCCGCACCGACGATCCGGAATCGGCCCGCCGTATCGTCGTGGCCACCGAACGCACCCTGGCCGCACTGCCTCCCGACGCGGACGAGGCACGCGGCCGGCTGCTGAGCACGCTCGCCCTGGAGCTGCGCGGCGCCACCGGCGACCGGGGTCGGGACGCGGCCCGCGAGGCGGAGGCGATCGCGCGCCGCGTCGACGACCCGGCCCTGCTCGCCTTCGCGCTGGACGGCCGCTTCCTGCACACCTTCGAACGGGCCGGCCTCGCGGCCCAACGCGCGGCGATCGGTGCCGAGTTGCTCGACCTCGCACACCGTCGGCAACTGCCGGCGTTCGAGGTGCTCGCCCATCTGATCCTGCTCCAGGCACACACCGCCCGGGCCGACTTCGCCGCCGCCGACCGGCACGCCGCGTCGGTCGACCACATCGCCGAGCGCTACGAGCTCCCCTTGGTGTCCGTGTTCACCGACGGCTACGCCGCGCTGCGGCTGACCGTCGCGAACCGCCCGGGGGCGGCGGCCGCGTACCGGAAGCTCGCGGCCCGGCTGCCGGGGACCGGAATGCTCGGAATGGCGGATGGCTTCCTGCCGTTCGCGCTCGCCTGCCTGCGAGTCCAGGCCGATCGCCCGGTCGAGCCGACACCGGAGGTCGCGCCCGGCCCGGACACGCCGTGGATCCGCCCCCTCGAACTGCTCGCGGCCGGGCACCGGGACGCGGCGGCCGAGGCGTTCCGGCGGCTCCCCGAGTCACCGCGCGACCTGCTCCTGGAGGCCCGTCTGTGCCTGGCCGCCCGGGCCGCCGTCGCGCTCGACGATCGGCCCGCGATGGCCCTGATCCACGCCGCGCTGCTGCCCGCGGCGGCCGAACTGGCGGGCGCGGGCAGTGGGTTGCTCACCCTGGGACCCGTCGCCCGACACCTGGGCGACCTGTGCGCCGCGACCGGCCGCCCCGCCGAGGCCCGCGAACACTACCGACGGGCGCTGGACCTGGCCCACCACGTCGCGGCACCACACTGGATCACCGCGATCCGGGCCGCCCTGACCGAATCCGGCGACGACCGGATCGGTCCCGCAACCCGGGCAGACCCCGAGCCCTAGACGTCGTCCGACGCCACGACCCGCGCGACCACGTCGATCGCCCGCTCGGACGGCACGCCCAGCGCCACCAGCGAGGCCACCGCCTGGTCCGCCGCCGTCACCCGCATGTCCTCGTTGACCCCCTGGAGCAGCGCGACACACATGCCCTCCAGCGCGAGCGCCAGCACCGGCGCGGGCAGGTGGTCGGCGAACACGCCCGCCCGCTGTCCGGCGGTGATCAGCGCGATCGAGCGTTCCCGTACCGGAGCCAGCATCGCCGGAATCCCGCCGTCGCCCAGATTGCGTTGGGCGAAGCTGATCAGCAGCCGGTATCGATCGCCGCCGCGCCACGCGGCAAGGGCGAACCGGGCCAGCGCCTGATCCGGCGAGTCCTCGCTCCGCGTCGCGTCCTCGACCGCGCCCAGGATGTCCCGGCGGGCCTCCTCGGCCAGCCCCGCGACCAGTGCCTCGCGGCTGGGGAAGTGCCCGTACACCGTGCGCCGCACCACGCCCGCAGCCCGCGCGATGTCGTCCATCGACGCGTCCGCGTCACGGATCAGTTCGGTCCTGGCCACCGCGAGGATGCGCTCCCGGTTGGACTGCGCGTTGCGCCGACGCGGCGGTGCGGCGGACCCGGCCTCCTCGTGGCCGGCTCCGGCCGGAGCCGGCTCGGCTCCCGGTTTCGTCTGCATCGCGCGTTCCTCTCTGGGGTGACCTGGAGCCTGCCAGAAATCCGCACTCAACGGCAGCGACGCGACACACCGAAGCGGTGTGGCGGCGAATCGTCGGATTCACCCCGACTCGTTCCTTCATATTTGCACAGCACTGTGCAATCAACTAAGTTGCACATCGTTGTGCAAATACCGCGGCTGCGCCGGCCGCCTGCTCCGAAAGGCGTTCCGATGTCCGTATTCGCCACCACGCCGGTCGACCGGATGGAACGGCCGTACTCACGCCGCTGGTGGGCCCTGGGCGTGCTGTGCCTGAGCCTGCTGATCATCGTCATGGCCAACACGTCGCTGATCGTGGCCGCTCCCGACATGACCCGCGACCTGGGCCTGTCCGGGCGCGACCTGCAATGGGTGATCGACGCCTACACCGTGCCGTACGCGGCGTTGATGCTGATCCTGGGCGCGATCGGCGACAAGTACAGCCGGCGCGGCGCGCTGATCACCGGCCTGGTGATCTTCGCCGCGGGCTCGGTCGGCGGTTCCCTGGTGCACTCGACCTCGGGCGTGATCATCGCCCGCGCGGTGATGGGCCTGGGCGCCGCGGTGATCATGCCCGCGACGTTGTCCCTGCTGGTCGCCTCCTTCCCGCGCGGCGAGCGGGCCAAGGCGATCACCGCGTGGACCGCGACCTCGGGTCTGGCCATCGCACTCGGCCCGCTGCTCGCGGGTTGGCTGCTGGAGAGCCACGCGTGGGGCTCCACATTCCTGATCAACGTGCCGGTCGCGCTGATCGCCGTGGTCGCCGCCCTGTTCGTGGTCCCGCCGTCGAAGGCGCACGACTACGGCCGACTCGACCTGGTCGGCGGCGCGCTCTCGATCGCGACGCTGGGCTCGCTGGTGTACGCGATCATCGAGGGCCCGCACTTCGGCTGGGGCACCGGCCCGGTGACCGCGCTGGTCGTCTTCGTGATCGGTCTGGGCGCGTTCATCGCCTGGGAACTGCGGCACCCGCGCCCGATCTTCGACCTGCGCAAGTTCGGCGAGCGGGTGTTCTCCGGCTCGATGCTCGCCGTCCTGCTGTTCTTCCTGGGCACCTTCGGCGCGATCTACTTCCTCACCCAGCACCTCCAGTTCGTGCTCGGGTACACCCCGCTGGAGACCGGTGTGCGACTGCTCCCGCTGGCCGGCGCGGTGTGCCTGGGCGCGATCGCCACCGGGCAACTCACCCCTCGGCTGGGCATGCGCGTGACGGTGACCACCGGCATGGCGCTGGGCACGGTCGGCGTACTGCTGATGACGCGCGTCTCGGACGGCTCGGGCTACGGCGACTTCCTCGCCCCGCTGCTGCTGCTCGGCGTCGCGATCGGCCTGAGCGTGTCGCCCTGCACGGAGGCGATCATGGGCTCGTTCCCGGAGAACGAACTGGGCGCGGGCGGCGGCGTCAACGACACCGCGGTGGAACTGGGCGGCGCGCTGGGCATCGCGATCCTGGGCTCGGTGCTGGCCACCTCGTACGAGTCGGAGCTGACCGAGGCCGTCGACGGCAAGCTGCCCCCGGCCGCGATGGACGTGGCCACGGACTCGATCGGCGGCGCGCTCGCCGCGGCCGAGCAGGTCGGCCGCGTCGCGGGTCCGCAGCAGGCACAGGCGCTGGTCCAGGCCGCCGACCACGCGTTCACCCAGGCGGTCGCGCACACCAGCCTGGTCGGCGGCATCGTGCTCGCCGCGGGCACCGTCCTGGTCGGTCTGATCCTGCCGAACCGGGCCCGCACCCAGGCCGCGCGCGCGGACGTGACGGACGCGGGTGTCGACACGCCGGAGCGGGAGAAGGAGTCGATGGGCTGAGTCGGCGGCACACCGGACAAGGGCGGTCGACCTCGCGTCGGCCGCCCTTCGGCTGTCCCGGGTCCGCGGTCTCGGACCGCCTCAGCCCCTGGGCAGGGTCCGTACCGCGCGGCCGACCCACGCCTCGAAGCGCTGCCACTCGACGAGTTCCTCGCGGGTCTTGGGCTCCGGCCAGTCCAGCAGCGCGTCGCCCGCGTCGAGCAGATCCCAGTAGGGGTGGTGGTCGTCGGTCCGACCGGACGCCTCGGCGTACGCGGGCAGGAACTCCTCGGCGACGGCCACCCCGTGGCTCAGCGCCAGGTTGAGCCGGATCCGGGCCAGGTCGATGCCGCGCGGACCGACGCAGCCGGTGGTCCAGTCCACGACGCCGCCGATCCGCTCGCCCACCCAGAGGAGTTGCTGGGCGTGGAAGTCGCGGTGGATGAAACCCGTTGCTGCGTACGGGGGTTCCTCGGCCAGCGCGTCGAGCATGCGCCGCCACACGTGCGGGCGGGTGGTCCAGGTCGGCACGGTCCGCGCGCCGTCGACCGCCGGGTCGTAGTAGGGCGCGTACTCCGCCGAACCCGCGTCGCCCGGGTCCACCGCGTGGATGGTCGCCAGCAACTCGGCGGCGTGCCGGAGCAGTACGGCCGGGTCGGCGGGCGGCTCCGGTGCGCCGGGAACGCGCGTGGTCAGCAGCGCCGGAGCCGGGCCCTCGAGTCGGGCCGCGATCAACTCCGGTGCGGGGACCGGGGTATCGGCGAGCAATCGCAGCACCCGAGCCTCCTGCTCCGGTCGGTACCACGGGTCCGCGGTCAATCGCTCCGCATTGTGGAAGACCCGCAGAACCAGGTCGCCGACGCCGTACAGCCGGTTGGCGCCTTCGCCCATGGGCTCGATCGGGACGTCGCCGACGAGTTCGCGCACCCAGACGAGGGTCTCGGCGTTCGGCATGGGCACGGGCACGGGCGGGGCTCCTGTTCGTCGGGGTCGGCCGCGCGTCCGGCCGAGCCCGGCATCGCGACCCCGACCCGCCGCGCGCGGCGATCCGCGGACAAGCCTGCCAGGCCGACCGCCGAGCTTGAATTTCACACACGTTGACTTTAAGCACACGCACTTGCCAGGATGACTTAGGCAAGCCTTACTTCGTTTCGATTCCCGGGGGTGGCGGCGTGGCCGACGCACGCGCAGATACCGCGAGTACAACGGATCCGACCGACCCGACGGGGGCCGCCGACGGCTCGCGCGTGGTGCTGTTCCTGGTCACCGTGGCCTCGGTGCTGCTGGTCGTGGACATCACGATGGTGTCGGTGGGCCTGCCCCGGATCCAGGACGACCTGAACGGGTCGCTGGCCGGCCTCCAGTGGGTGATCGTCGCCTACTCGCTCACCTTCGGCGCGTTCCTCCAGACCGCCGGCAGCGTGTCCGACCGGATCGGCCGGCGTCCGGTCTTCCTGACCGGCATCGCGCTGTTCACGCTGTCCTCGCTCGCCTGCGGGCTGGCCCCGAACGTCCTGGTCCTGGACGCCTTTCGCGGCGTCCAGGGCATCGGCGCGGCGATGCTCCTGGCCACCGGCCTGCCGCTGATCGCAAACGCGTACCAGGGGCAGCGACGCAACATGGCCATCGCCACCTGGGGTTCCACACTCGGCGCCTGTGCGGCGGTGGCCCCGCTGCTCGGCGGCGTGCTGGTGGACGTGGCGAACTGGCGGTGGATGTTCCTGGTCAACGTCCCGATCGGGATCGGCGCGTTCGCGCTCGCCGCGACCCGGCTGCCCCGGGACCGGCCCGCACCGTCGGCCGGTCGCATCGACTGGGTGGGCGCGGCGACCCTGGTGGCCATGTGGGGCCTGCTCAACCTGACCGTCACCCGCGGCGCCGAACAGGGCTGGACCCACCCGCTGACGGTGGGTGGATTCGCGGCGGCCGCACTGCTGTCGACCGCCTTCGTAACGATCGAGCGGCGCGTGCCCGCGCCGATGCTGGACCTGGCCCTGTTCCGCATCCCGACCTTCGTCGGCGCGCTGTCCATCTCGTTCCTGTCCCGGTTCGTGACGGTCGGCTCGTCGGTGTACTTCCTGCTCTACTTCCAGGGCGCGCTGGGCCTGAGCCCGCTGTCCTCCGGCCTGCTCCTGCTGCCGATCTTCATCCCGCAGTTGTGCCTGGGCCTGGTCGCCGGGCGTCTGCAAAGCCGGCTCGCCGCCGCGCACATCATCGCGGCGGGCTTCGCCACGCTCGCGCTGGGCGCGTTGCTGATGGGCCTGAGCTTCTCCCC
Source organism: Embleya sp. NPDC025285 (assembly GCF_055558835.1). Lineage (NCBI taxonomy): Bacteria > Bacillati > Actinomycetota > Actinomycetes > Kitasatosporales > Streptomycetaceae > Embleya > Embleya sp. NPDC025285. Next base: position 73,428 of record NZ_JBVHLU010000017.1, on the reverse strand, counting down.
CGACGCGTCCTGGCCGGACTTCCTGCCGGGACTGCTGGTGTGGGGCGTGGGCAGCGGCCTCGCGTCGAGTCCGGTGATGTCGATCGCGGTGAACACGGTGCCGGCCGAGCGGGCCGGCATGGCGTCCGGAACGGCGAACGGGCTGTTCCCGATCGGCGCGGCGGTGGGGATCGCGGTGCTGGGCGTGCCGTTCGCCGCCCGGTTCGACGCGGTGGTCGGCGCGCGGGCCGGGGTCCCGGACGCGGTCCGCGAACGGATCGTGGCCGCCGCGCGGAACGGCGACGCGGACCGGGTCCGGGATCTGACGCCGGCCCGGGGCGGCGAGGCGGTGACCGGGGCGATCGAGCACGCGTACGCGGCGGGCGCCTCGGTGGTGATGTACGGCGTCGCGGCGCTCGCCCTGGCCACCGCCGCCGTCGCACTGATCCTGGTCCGCCAACGCGACCTGGTCCCCCGGGATGCCCCGGCGTGACGCGGGTCGCCGATCGGCCCGGCCTATCCTGGGCGTCATGTCCACCGGCCCCACCCGCAAGCGCCCCACCCATCGCGGCGGTCGACCGACCCTGACCCGTGAGGGCATCGGCCGAGCCGCGCTGGAGTTGGTCGCGCGCGACGGCGGGGCGGAACTGACCATGCGCTCGCTCGCCGCGCACCTGGGCGTGTCGCCGCGCGCGCTGTACAACTACGCGACGGACCGCCGGGCCGTACTCGAACTGGCCGCGCTGGCCTGGCAGTCGGACTGGCTGGTACCCGAACTGGACCCGGCCCGCCCGGCCGAGAGCGTGCGCGAGCTGTGCGCGGGGATGCGCGCGTGGTATCGCCGACACCCGCGCGCGGTGACCATCGCGGTGGACGAGAACCTGACCGCCGCGATCCACCCACGCACACTGCGCAACAACGAGGCGATCCTGACCTTCCTGGTCGCGATCGGCCTGGACCTGGTCACCGCGAACCGGATCTTCCGCGAACTGGTGCTGCGGGTCGCGGCGTTCGTGCGGCTCAACGACGCCTGGCACGACGCTCCGCCCGCCGACCTCGACCCCGAGACCTGGGACGCCGCCCCCGCCGCGTGGTTGCCCCCGGGCCCGGCCGCGAGCGCCGAACTGCCCACCACGGGCCGGATCGCCGCGTCGGTCCCGGTGGATTCGATCGACGAACAGTTCGCCTTCACGGTGGACCTGCTGATCGCGAGCATCCAGGCACTGATCCACCGACCGGGCACACCGGTGGACCGGGCGGGCGAACCGACCGGCTGAGCCCGAGCCCGCCGGACGGCGCCGAGGCCCGGGGCGGGACCGGGCCTGGACGGGACGGGCCGTGGGCAGGGACGAGCCGCGGACGCGACCGGCCCGTGCACGGGGCAGGGCCTCGGGCGGAACCTAAGCCGAGAGCACGTCCGGGTCCGGGATCGCGCACGCCGTCGCGACCTCGTCCAGGGACAGGCCCAGTTCGAGGGCGAGCGCGGCGATCGTGAAGAACGCCGGTGTGGGCGCGCGGCCGGTCTCGATCTTGCGCAGCGTTTCCGGCGACAGACCCGCCGCGATGGCGACGTGGCCGATGCTGCGCTCTCCGCGCGCACCGCGCAACAACGCGCCCAGATGCAGGCCGCGCTCGCGCTCCAGTGGGGTCAGTGGGGTTCGGACCATGACCATGATACTAATACCGGTATAAGAATTGGTCGAGGAGGGACCTCGTGGTCGAGATCAAAACCCGAGCCGAAATCGCCGCGATGCGCGAGGCCGGCCGTGTCGTGGCGAATGCCCTGGAGGCGACCCGCAAGGCCGCCGCCATCGGCGTGTCGCTCAAGGAGTTGGACGAGGTCGCACACGCGGTGCTGCGCGAGGCCGGGGCCACGTCCCCGTTCCTGGGCTACAAACCCTGGTCCGCGCCGGTGCCGTTTCCTGGCGTGATCTGCGCGTCGGTCAACGACGTCGTGGTCCACGGCATCCCGACGGACTACCGGCTGCGCGACGGCGACCTGCTGAGCGTCGACTTCGGCGCGACCCTGCGCGGCTGGACCGGCGACGCCGCGATCACCTTCACGGTCGGCACGCCGCGCCCGAGCGACCTCGAACTGATCGCGACGACCCGCCGCGCACTGGAGGCGGGCATCGCGGCGGCCGTCCCGGGCGGTCGGCTCGGCGACATCTCCGCCGCGATCGGCGCGGTCGCCCGCGAGGCCGGCTACGGCATGCCGCAGGACTTGGGCGGCCACGGCATCGGCCGCACGATGCACGAGGACCCGCACGTGCGCAACGAAGGCCGCCCGGGCCGGGGCATGCTCCTGCGCCCGGGTCTGGCCCTGGCCCTGGAACCGATGCTCATCGCCGGGGGCAAGGACCGCTGCTTCACCGCCGAGGACGGCTGGACCATCCACAGCGTCGACGGCAGCCGAGCCGCCCACATCGAACACACCATCGCCATCACCGATTCCGGCCCGGAGATCCTGACCCTCCCCTGACCTCCCGCGGCAGCGGCGAGCCACGAGCGCGGCCCGCGGCAGCCGCTACCCGACGCGCACGGTGCGGCCCTCGCGGCGGGAGACGACGCAGGCTTCGGCGACGGCCTGGGCGGCGAGGGCGGCCGGGCCGGGGCAGGGGCTCGGGGTTCGGCCGGCGGCCATCGACACGAAGGCGGCGAGTTCGGCGCGGTACGCGTCGCCGAATCGGGTGAGGAAGTCGCCCTCGGTGACTCCGCCGCACGCGTGCGTACCGTCCGTGCCGGCCACTTCCAGGCGCACGTCGTAGCCCGGCTCGTGGTCGCGGCCCGCGTGCGCGGTGCCCAGGGTGCCGTCGGCGAGGCGGAAGAGCACCGCCGAGACGTCGACGTCGTCGTTCTCGCCGAACACCGCCGCGCCCCGGTTCGCGCCGATCGCGGTCACCTCGACGATCGGCACGCCGGTGACCCACGGCACGATGTCGAAGTCGTGGATGTGCGTGTCCCGGTAGATCCCACCCGAGGTGGGCACGAACTCTGGCGGCGGCGGCCGGCGGTCCACACTCACCGCGTGCACTCGGGTCACCGTACCGAGCGTGCCCGCGCGCACCGCCTCGCGCGCCGCGACGTACATCGGATCGAACCGACGCTGGAAGCCCACCTGCAACCCGGCGCCACGCGCCTCCACATACCCGACGGCATCACCCGCGATCCTCGGGTCGAGCGCGATCGGCTTCTCGCACAGGATCGGCAACCCGGCGTCGGCGGCCCGTCGCAACAACTCCACGTGCACCGCCGTCGGCGCCGCGATCACGACCGCGTCGACCAAGCCGTACACCTTGTCCAGCCCCGCCGCCTCGACCCCGGCCTGCGCGGCGAACGCCTCGGCCCGCGCGTGGTCCGCGTCCGCGACCACGACCCGCTCGACCGCCTCGATCCCACCCAACGCCCGGGCATGAAACGCCCCGATCCGCCCGACTCCCAACACCCCGACCCGCATACTTCCCCTTCCACCACCGAACCCCGACCCACCCAGCCGACCAGGCCCATCAGACCACGCCCACCCGAACCGGCTCCGCCGATCCGACGGCACGCGGGCCCGATCGGCACGGTCGCGGTTCACCGGCCCGATCGGCGCGGCCGTACGTCACCTCACGTCCACGGACGAGTGACACCCGACACGGCCGACCGGGTGATGCCCGTGGACACACCGCCCACCCTGCACGAGTGGTTCCCGGAGAGCGGGTAGTCGTGGACGAATGACGATCTCCCGACGCTCGCTGTTCCGTGCCGCACCGGTCGCCCTCACCCTGCTCACCGGGCCCGCCGCCCGAGCCGCGGCCGCCGCCGGAGCACAATTGCACGCGAACGCGGCGGCGGGCATCGGCGTGGGCGCGGCCGGCGGAGCGGACCCGGGTCCGGCCGGTGTTCCGTTCCCGGAGCCACCCACGCCGCCGATCGCCGTCCCGCCCGGTGTCGGGCCCCGCTGGGCGGCCGAAATCCCGGTCGAGACCACCCAGTTGTTGCTGGTCGTCGGCGAGAGCCGGGACAGCGACTCGGCCGCCGCCTCGTTCTGGACCCGCGAACCGAACGGCTGGCAACCCCGGGGGACGTGGCCGGCGCACAATGGCCGGCTCGGCTGGACGCCCGACCACCACGTGGACGACCTGCGCTCGCCGATCGGCGTGTACACGCTCACCGACGCGGGCGGGCTGGAGCCCGACCCCGGCACCAGGCTGTCGTACGACCGATCCGACGACTTCGCCATCGACGGCACGGGCTTCGCCGGAGAACCCCTGGCGGGCACGTTCGACCACGTGATCGCGATCGACTACAACCGGGTTCGCGGCACCTCTCCGCTGGACCCGGAGCGCCCGCGCGGCGACGCGTTCGGCGGCGGAATCTGGCTGCACATCGACCACGGTGGCCCGACCCACGGCTGTGTGACGCTGCCCGCCGAAGGGGTCGTGGAGTTGTTGCGCACACTGGATCCGGCGGCGCACCCGGTCGTGCTGATGGGCGACGCGTGGACGCTGACCCTGGGCGGGCCCGCTTCCTGATGCCTCGGCGGACTCCTACGCTGTGCGGGTGACCTCCGCCAAGCTCCGTCCGCTGCCCGCCGAAGTGGCCACTCTCCTGGATCAACTCACCCCCTGCCCACGCCTGGTCGAACACCTGCGCATCGTGCACGACGTCGCGTACCGGCTGTGCGACTGGGTCGCGGCGACCTGCCCGGAACTGGCCTTCGACCGCGACGCGGTGCTGTTCGGCGCCGCCACCCACGACATCGGCAAGACCCTGCATCCGGAGGAGTTGGCCGGGCCCGGTTCGTGCCACGAACAGGCGGGCTACGACCTGCTGACCGCCCAGGGCGTCCCGCCCGCCCGGGCCCGCTTCGCCCGCACCCACGCGGCATGGAATCCCGACGATCCGGACGAACTGCTCGTGAGCCTGGCCGACAAGGCATGGAAGGGCAAGCGCGTCGAGGCCCTGGAACAGGGCCTGGTCGCGCTGCTCGCGACCGCTTCCGGCCGCCCCGAGTGGGAAATCTTCCAGGTCCTCGACGACTTCCTGACCTCGATAGACACCGACACGCTGCTGCTCTGACCGGCACGACCGGCACGGTCATGACGACCAGTACGACCAGTACGGTCGTCGCGATCGGCCGGCCCACCCCCGCCCGTCTCGCACCGGAAGACTCAGCGCGGCAACCTGCGCCACACCCGCCGAGGCAACACCCGCATTCCGGCGAACACCGGCCGCAGCGCCGCCGGCACCCACACCTCGCCCTTCCCGCGCAGCAGCGCCCGGACCGTCGCGTCGGCCACCTGATCCGGTGTGCTGGACAGCGGCGCCGGCGACATGCCCTCGGTCATCCGTCCCACCACGAAGCCGGGCCGGACCAGCAGCAGCCGCACCCCGCTCCCCGCGAGCGCGTCGGCCAGGCCGCTCGCGAAACCGTCCAGGCCGGCCTTGGCCGAGCCGTACACGTAGTTCGCCCGCCGCACCCGCACACCCGCCACCGACGAGAACACGATCAACCGACCGTGTCCCTGCGCGCGCAGCACCGTGGCCAGGTGGGTGAGGATGCTCACGTGCGCCGTGTAGTCGGTGTGCACGACGGCGACCGCGTGTGCCGCGTCCGACTCGGCCCGGCGCTGATCGCCGAGGATGCCGAACGCGGTGACCACGACGTCGAGCGGGCCGTGCCGGGCGATCACCTCGTCCAGCATCGGGCGGTGCCCGGCCAGGTCGTCGGCGTCGAACTCGACCCGATCCACATGCGGCGCGCCGGCCTTGCGCAGCAGCGCCTCCTCCTCGTCGAGGTCGTAGCTGCGACGCGCCGCCAGCACGATGGTCCGCGCCCCACGCGCGGCCAGCCGCTCGGCGACCGCCAACCCGATCTCACTGCGGCCCCCGAGGACCAAAACGGTTCCACTCACCCGCACAGTCTGCCGGATCCCGCCCGCCGGCCCGTTCCGCACGATCCACCGGACTCAATAGCCTTGCCTCCGTGACGGTGAACGTTAACGCGAGCGCATCCGCCCGAACGGCGGCGGATGCGGGCGCGAACCCAGACGAGTACGAAGACACCCGGCGGATCGTGCTGCGCGGACCGGAAGCCGCCGAGCGCGCGGCCGAACCGGTGCACACGATCCTGACCGATCTGGTCCTGGGCGGTGCGGCGCTCGGGTGGGTGGACCCGCCGCCGCTCGCCGAGGTGGCCGCGCTGCTCACCGAGCTGGCCCGGGCCCAGCGTTCCGGCGACGCTGCGCTGCGGTTCGCGTACTCGGGCGAGGAACTGCTCGGCTTCGGCTACTGGCGCCGGTACACCCGGCCCACCCACCGGCCCAACGCCGATCTGGAGAAGCTCGCGGTGGCCCGGTCCGCGCACGGTCGCGGGATCGGCCGGTCGCTGACGGCGGCGCTGATCGAGGACGCGCGCGCCGAGGCCATCGAGATCCTCACCCTCGACGCACGCGGCGACAACGACAACGCGCTGCACCTCTACCGCTCGCTGGGCTTCGTCGAGTACGGCCGGCTGCACGACTTCGTCGCGATCGGCACGACCCGCTACGACAAGGTCTTCTGTTCCGTCGACCTGCGCACACCCTCGGCGTGACCGGGCCGCTCGGGCCGGGCGGACCGGCGACGGATGCCTGGGAACCGCTCCGCGCGGATCCGCGCCTGGCCGCCTGGGTCGACACGTTGGCCGGCTTCGACACCGGCGTCGAGGTGGCCCTGCCCGCCGACGACGAACTGGTCGAGGTACTCCTGGACCTGTCCGTCCCGCACGAGGACTTCAACGAACTCGTGGCCACCCGTGCGGCGTTGCTCGCCGACCCGCAGGTGCGCGAGCTGTTCGAACGCGCCGTGCGGGCCCTGGTCACGGATGTCGGCACGGTCGAGGCGCACCGGGAGGTCCCACCGTTGCCGCCCGCGTGGGGTGCGGTCGGCCGCTGGTTCCACGTCTACGTGTTCGTCGCCGCGCGCCCGTACGTGCTGGCCTACCACCGCTCCCTCGGCATCCCGCCCGAGGTGTCCCGCCGAACGCTCGCCGACCTCGGCCGGCACGTCGCGGTGCACCGGCGTCGGCGCGGCATCGGTGGTCTGCTCGCGCTGCACTGGCCCAGGCTGCACTTTCGCGGTGAGCTCTATCAACTGGGTCGCTTGCAGTTCCAACGCTCGTTCCTGCTCGGTCGGGCCGCCGCGAGCGCCGCCGCCCTGGGACTGCCGTATCGGGCCGAGGATCCGGCGCTGGCGCTGCACATCCCGGACTTCCACGGACCGTTGACCCCGGCCGCGTGCGACGAATCGCTGCGGCTGGCCCGCGAGTTCTTCCGGCGCCACTTCCCGACCGAGCGCTACGCGGTGGCGGTCTGCGGCTCGTGGCTGCTGGATCCGCAACTGCGCGAATACCTCCCGGAACACGCCAACATCATCCGCTTCCAACGCCGCTTCCACCTGCACACCGAGCCGGCCGACCACCCGCCCGAGGACACCGCCCCGATCGGCTTCGTCTTCGGCGACCCGGACCTGCCCCCGGAGTCCCTCCCCCGCGACACCACCCTCCAACGCGCCATCGGCGACCACCTCCGCACCGGCCGGCACTGGCACAGCCGCACCGGCTGGTTCGAACTCTGACCCCACCACCCCGCCCCCCTGCCGGGCGCCCGGGTTCAGTGCGCCGTCCCGGCCAGGGCGGCCGCGTAGGCGGCGTACGTGTCCTCGTCGAAGAGCACGAAACGGGCCTCGGTCAGCGCGGTCTCGGCGTCGACCACCGTCCGGATCGCGATCGCGGCGGCCTCGTCGAGGGGCCATCCGTGCGAGCCGGTGGACACCGCGGGGAAAGCGATCGTGCCGGCGCCGAGTTCGTCGGCGACGCGCAGCGACGCGCGGTGGCAGGCGGCCAACAGGGCCACTCCGTCCTCGTCCTCGCCGTGTACGGGGCCGACCGTATGGATCACCCATCGGGCCGGCAGCGCGCCCGCCGTGGTCGCCACCGCCTCGCCGGTCGGCAAGCCACCCGGGCCGTAGGTCGAGGCGATCAGTTCCTGGCACGCCTCGAAGATCGCCGGTCCACCGCGTCGGTGCACGGCCCCGTCCACCCCGCCGCCGCCCGGCAGCGACGCGTTGGCGGCGGTGACCACCGCGTCCACGTCCTGCTCGGTGATGTCACCCAGAACCAACGCGATCCGAATCATGGCCCCATCATGTCGGTTCCGGATGCCGGTTCGGGGTCGACGCCCGGCCACCGGGCGCGGGGGAAAATCCGCCGGCGGTCGGGGTAGTGCTCGGGTGAGGATGGGGGGATGACGGACGATCTTCGACGGCGGTTCGCGGCCTACACGTGGGAACCGGTCACGGCTGGCAAGTCCGGGGCCGGGGTTCACCGATTGCGGCGCCGGGGTGAGGAGTTCTATCTCAAGGTCGGCGCGCCCGGTTCCCACCCGGATTCCGGCTTCCATCTCTCCGCCGAGGTGGACCGAGGTCTGTGGGCGGCGAAGCAGGGGCTTCCGGTCGCCGAGATTCTCGAGTACGACGTCGACGCGTGCGACGGCTGGCTGCTCACCCGCGCCGTGCCCGGCCGCTCGGCGGCCGACCCGTGGCCCGCCGAGCAACGCGACGCGGTCGTCGACGCGCTCGCCGACATGGCCCGCGCCCTGCACGAACTCCCGCTCGCCGACTGCCCGTTCGATCGCAGTCTCGCGGTAGCCATCCCCGCCGCCGAGTACGCGGTCACGGCCGGCCTGGTCGACCTGGAGGACCTGGACGAACACCGCCTGGGATGGACCGGCCCCGAACTCCTCGCCGAGCTGACCGCGACCGTACCGACCACCGAGGACCCGGTCGTCGGCCACGGCGACTACTGCCCGCCCAACGTCCTGCTCGACCCGGACACCGTGCAGGTCACCGGCCTGATCGACCTCGGCCGCCTGGGCCGCGCCGACCGCCACGCCGACCCGGCCCTGCTCACCCGCAGCCTCCACAACGACGACGACGCGCAGTACTCCCCCGCCCACGCGGCCCGCTTCCTGGCCCGCTACGACCCGCAGGGCACCCTGGACCCGAAGCGTCTGGAGTTCTACCGTCTCCTCGACGAGTTCTGCTGAACCCGGCACCATCCGGCCGGCACCACCCACCCACCCGGCACGGGCGCGGGTCGCCGGCGATCGCCACCCGCTCGGCCGGCTCACCCGCTCAGGCTCGGTCGAGCACGAAGACCCCCGCGCGTGCGGCCGCCACCGCCGCGTCCGCCGCGCGCCGCGCCTGGCCGGCGTCGACCGGCTCGTGCGTGATGAACAACCGGTAGTACAGCCCGCCGACGGCTACCCGGACCACCTCGCCCGCATCGGTACCCACCGGCAACTCGCCTCGCGCGACCGCCCGTTCGACCACCGCCTCGGCCTGACCGAGCCTGCCGATCAGGAATCCGTGCAGGGCCGCGCCCATGGTCGGCTCGTGCACCGCGGCGGCCACCAACGCCCGCGCGGTGGGTCCGCGTTCGGGGTCCGCGAAGCCGGCCACCACCAGCGCGGTGATCGCCCGCAGGTCGCCGCCGATCGTGCCGGTGTCCGGCAACGGCCACGACTCCTCCGCCGCCAGGTCCAGCGCGTCGGCGGCCAGCCCCGCCGCGTTCCGCCAGCGGCGGTAGACCGTCGTCTTGTGCACCCCCGAGCGCGCGGCGACGGCCTCCACGGTCAGCCCGTCGAAGCCCTTCTCGGCCAGCTCGGCCAGCGTCGCCCGCCGTACCGCGTCCCGCGTCCGCGCGGTCCGCCCACCGGGCCGCACCGCGCCGACGCCACTCACCCGCCGCCGCCCGTCCGGACCGACCGAACCGTCCGAACCCGGACCTCCGGCCCCGTCCACGACACCCAAAAGCAACCCTGTTGCATTAGCGCCTCTCCATCCGTCATACTCATCCTAACGCAACGGAGTTGCATTAGCTTCTCGGAAGCCCAGCCGTCCACGTACACCACTCGACCCACCAGGGAGCGCCGCAGCCATGACCCGGGCAACGAACACCGTCACCCCGCCGACCCGCCCGCAGCACCCCCTGGAGTCCCCTCTTGTCCCCCAGCCGCAGCACTGCCACCACCGGCACCCGCACCGGCCGCCCCACCCAGCTCACACTGCGTAACGTCGCGAAGACCTACGCCGACCACCCGGTCCTCACCGACGTCTCACTGACCGTAAAACCCGGGGAGAGGGTCGGCATCGTCGGTGAGAACGGTTCCGGCAAGTCCACGCTGCTGCGCCTGATCGCCGGCCTGGAGACCCCAGACGACGGCACCGTGACCGTCACGAGCACCGGCGGCATCGGCCACCTCGGCCAGACCCTCGACCTGCCCGGCACCCACACCGTGCGGCAGGCCATCGACGCCGCCCTCGCCGACCTGCGCGCCATCGAGCGCCGACTGCGCGAGGTGGAGGCCGATCTGACCGAGGCGCGGCTGAGCGAGTACGGCGACCTGCTCTCCGCCTTCGAGGCGCGCGGCGGCTACGACGCCGACGCACGTACCGGCCGGGCGATCCAGGCCCTCGGTCTCGGCGCGATCCCGCCCGGCCGCCGCCTCGACGCGCTCTCCGGCGGCGAACGCGCCCGCCTGGGCCTGGCCTGCCTGCTCGCCTCGGCCCCCGAGGTGATGCTGCTCGACGAGCCCACCAACCACCTCGACGCGACGTCCCTGACCTGGCTGGAGGATCGCCTGCGCGAACACCCCGGCACCGTCGTGGCGATCTCGCACGATCGCCTGTTCCTGGACCGGGTGGTCCGCGCGATCGTCGAGGTCGAGGCGGGCACCGTGACCCGATACGGCGGCGACTACACCGCCTACCACGCGGCGCGGCTCGCCGACCGCGCCCGCCGCGCGCAGGCGTACGCCGACTGGTGCCGCGAGATCCGCGAGGTCGAGGGCTTCGCCGCGACCACCGCGCACCGGGTCGCACCGGGACGGGCCGCCAAGGACAACAACAAGATGGCCTACGACCGCAATGCGGGCCGCGTGCAGAACTCGGTGGCGAGCCGGGTCCGCCAGGGCCGCGAACGGCTGCGCCGACTGCGGGCGAACCCGGTGATCGCACCGCCCGAACCGCTGCGCTTCAGCACCGGGATCCCCACCGGCGCGGCCTCGGGCGTGCTGATCGAGGCCCACGACGTCCGGGTCGCGGATCGCCTGGTCGTCCACGACCTCCGGATCGAGGCGGGCGATCGGCTGCTCGTCCAGGGCGCCAACGGCGCGGGCAAGACCACCCTCCTGCGGGTCCTGGCCGGTGTCCTGGAACCGGACACGGGCACCGTGCGCCGCCGCGGCCGGATCGGCCGGCTGGCCCAGGACCCGGTCTTCGCCGACCCGTCACGCACGGTGCTCGCCACCTACGCGGCCGGTCGCCCGGGCCATCTCGACGAGCACCGCGACCGACTGCTCGCCGGCGGCCTGCTGCCCGCCGAGACGTTCGGCACCCGGGTCGGCACGCTGTCCGTCGGCCAACGCCAACGCCTGGCCCTGGCACGGCTGTTGGACCGACCGGCCGACGTCCTGCTGCTGGACGAGCCGACCAACCACCTCTCCCCCACGCTGGTCGAGGAACTGGAGCGGGCGCTCGACGCCTACTCCGGCGCCCTGGTCGTGGTCTCCCACGACCGAACGTTGCGCGACCGGTTCATCGGCACCCGGATCCACCTGACCGAGGGAATGCTCGTATGACGACCCCCGACATCCGCGAACTCCCGGTCGCCGGGCCCGACTCCGGCCCCTACGCCATCGTCTCGGGCCCGGACGGCGCACTGTGGTTCACCCTCGTGCACGCCGGTCGCATCGGCCGAGTCGACCCGGCCGGGACACCCACCCTCCACGATCTCGGCGACCCCGGCTGCGGACCGACCGTGTTGGTCACCGGTCCCGACGACGCGCTGTGGTTCACCGAGTACAAGGCCCACCGGATCGGCCGGATCACCGTCGCCGGCGCGGTGACCCACTTCGACCTGCCCACCCCCGGATCCGGCCCGTTCGGGATCACCGCCGGCCCGGACGGCGCGCTGTGGTTCACCGAGACGGCCGCGAACCGCATCGGTCGGATCGACCCGACCGGCCGGGTCACCGGCTTCGCGCTGCCGATCGCGGACGCGTTCCCGTCCGCGATCACCACCGGCGCCGACGGCGCGTTGTGGTTCACGCTGAACGCCGCCGACGCGATCGGACGTATCACCACGAGCGGCGAGGTGAGCATCCACGCGCTGCCCACCAAGGGCGCGGCGCCGGTCGGAATCACGTCCGGCCCGGACGGCGCGCTGTGGTTCACCGAGATCGGCGCGGGTGCGATCGGCCGACTCGGCCCGAATAGGGAAATCACCGAATTCCCGCTGCCGGACCCGCAGTCCCGCCCGCACGCGGTGGCACTCGACACGGACGGCAACTGCTGGTTCACCGAATGGGGCGCCAATCGGGTGGGCCGACTCGCCGTGGAAGGCACACTGACGGAGTACGACTTGCCGACACCCGCGGCCGAACCGCACGGCCTCGCCCAGGGTGCGGACGGCGCGATCTGGGTCGCCCTGGAAATCGGCGCCCTGGCCCGGATCACCCCCTGACCGACGCCGAAAACCCGCTGGTGAGCGCGGATTCACGCGGTTACGGCGAAAGAGCCGGGCCCGTCCGACCGACCCACCCCCGCCCGTCCCGCACTCCCCTCGCGCGCCCCCGACCCGCGCCCGGAACGCGCCCGCGCATACGGGGGAATCACACCCGCGACTCACCGGCAAATAATGCAAACGCCCATAAAAAGTGCCTATGGTCGAAAGCACGGGGGCATCGTCGAGCCCGGCGATTGAAGTCACGATCAGGGAGCACCTGATGCTTACTCAACACATGCGCCAGTCCACGCCGGTTACGCCGACCCAGGCGGGTACCGTCGCGACGCTCATGATCGAGGAGGAGACGACCATCAGTGACGCGCCGCTGTTCGCGCCCGAGGACATCGGTGGCGGACTGCTGGTGCTCGGTCTGCTGCTCTCGCCGAAGCCCCCGAAGGAGCGCTAGGCCGGATCGGATGTCCGTGACATCACCGGTTCCGACGGGAAGTTGATCAGAACGATGCCCTTCGCCGAGACCTCGCCACACGAGGACTACACGGCGGCGGTCGAGCGAGTGGCAGGCCGTGCCCTCGGCGTCCTCATGGACGTCGAGGGCACGGTCGTGCCCGTCGGATTCGCCGCCACCGATTCCTGGGCGGCCGAACCGCACGACCGCGACGCCGACTTGCCCGGGCTGCGCGTCCTGGGCTCCGACGCGTTCGCCCCACACGTACTGCGCGGCACGCCGCTGCCGGCCGATCAGGCCGAGGCCGCCGCCCGCGCGTTCGACCTGTTCCCGCCCGACACGCTGGGCGCCTCGCCCGAGACCGCGTGGATCATCACCTGGCGCGACTGGGCCACGGCCCGCACGCTGACCCGCTTCGGCCTGGCCGTCGACGTCCCCCCGCCGGGCGACGGCGCGCAGGTCGCCGACGCGACGACCTGGCAGGCCTGGTCGGTGCGGATGGCCCAACTCTCCTCCCTGGCCCTGCCCGGCCTGGACGGCCCCATCCACGCCGCCGCCCGACGAAACGCCGACTCGCTGGCACGCGGGGTGGTGCGCGCGATGTTGCGCCGCGACTACCGCACCGCCGCCCGGATCGCCCGCTGGCTCGCCTTCGTGGCCGCCGACGGGGTCGCCTTCCCCTTGGAATTGGACCCGTTGTTGCGGCACGTCCGACTCTTCGGCGGCGGCAGCACCCGCACCGTGCTCGACACCCGCATCGCCCAGCACGTGACCGCACGGGAGGACTCATGACCGGGGGACTCGTCCGGGCGGACGTGCTCAAGACCGCCCACACGATCGGTTCGCGGGCGCTGCGCTGGCTGCACGAGAACGCGCGGTTCGGGCCGCTGCCCACGCACACCGTCGTCGACTTCAACGACCGCGACAGCGCGTACAAGCCGCTCGGCGAGACCGCGCTGGCCACCTCGCTGGTGCTGCGCGAGGGCGTCGCCGGGCCCGCCGACCTGGCCGCCGCGCGGGCGCTGATCGAGTTCGCCTGGGAGCAGTTCCGCGACGGGGACTTCCTCTACGAACGCCAGGTGCGACACCCGCTGCTGACCGACCCGCTGGAGACGTACGCGCACTTCGTGCGGGCGGGCATCCGGCACGAGCCGATGGACGCGCTGCTGGCGCACCTGTCCGGGCTGCGGTCGGTGCACGCGATCGAGATGATGCCCAACCGCCGCCTCGCGGTGGCCAACGCGAGCCGCGTCGCGGGGCTGACCCACCGGCCGGACTGGCCCGCGCTGGCCGCCGACTCGTGGCTGGGCATGACTCCCGAGCCGTGGGTGATCGACTGGATGACCGCGTACCACATGACGCACGCGGTGTTCCACATCACCGACTGGGGCGCGCATCCCGAACAGCTCCCGGCCGAGATCGCCGACTACCTGCGGGCATGGCTCCCGGTCTGGGTGGATGTGTGGGCCGAGGTCTTCCAGTACGACCTGGTGGGCGAGTTGCTGATCGTCGACGCGTGCCTGCCCGAGCCGGTGTGCGACGCGCAGGGCTGGGAGACACTCGCGGCGGCACAGCTTCCGAACGGACTGCTGCCGCGCGACGCGGATCCGGTGGACGAGGACCCGCAACGCGCGTTCAAGGACCACGAGCACACGGCGGTGGTCGCGATCGTGGCCGGCACCATCACGTTGGCCCGTTCGCTGGGCAACACGCCCGCGCCTGCGCTCGGGTGAGCGACCCGAACGCGGCGCCGATCGCGCCGCTGCTGCGGGCCGTGCCGGCCGGGGGTGCGCTGGTCGTGGCCACCATCCGAGGCGGCGAGCAATCGGTGGTGTGTCGCGGTACGGCGGTGGACGCCGACTCGCGGTTCGAACTGGGCTCGGTGACCAAGACGTTCACCGCGCTGCTGCTCGCCGACGCGGTCGCGCGGGGCGAGGCGCGGCTGGACGACCCGCTGATCACCTACCTGCCGCCGGGCTCGCGGCCGCGCTGGTCGTCCGACATCACGCTGCTGCACCTGGCCACGCACACCTCGGGACTGCCGCGACTGCCGCGCGGTTCGCTGCGCTCGGCGCTGCCCGCGTGGTACACGAACCCCTACGCGGGCTACGACGAGAAGCGGCTGTTCGCGCTGCTCGGGCGGGCCCGGCCGCGCGGTCGACCGGGCACCCGGGTGTCCTACTCCAACCTGGGGGTGGGACTGCTCGGACACGCCCTCGCGCGCGCCGCCGGGCAGCCGTATCCGGATCTCGTGGTCACCCGGCTGGGTGTGCCGCTGGGCCTGACGATGACCACGTGCGACCCGAACGGGCCGCAGGTGACCGGTTATCTGCGCGGCCGGCCCCGGCCACCGTGGGAAATGCCGGGGCTGCCCGCGGCGGGAGCGCTGCGCAGCACCGGGACGGATCTGACCCGGTATCTGGCCGCGCACCTGGACCCGGCGACGGTACAACCCGCCTCGTTGGCCGAGGCGTTGGTCGAAGTGCGCCGGCCCCGATTGATCCCGCCGCACACCGGCGATCGGCTGTGCCTGGTCTGGAATCTGCGGGCCCGGCCCGGGTACGACCTGATCTTCCACGGCGGATCGACGCGCGGATTCACCGCCTTCGTCGGCTTCAGCCCGCAGGCCGGGGTCGCGCTGGCGGCACTGGTGAACACGGCGGCGGGACCGAGGGCGCCGTTCCTCCAGATCGCGTACGACGCGCTGGGCGAACTCGCCGCCGGGGCGATGGCGGATTGATCGGGTCCGGGCCCACGACGCGGCGGAGCCAGGGCGTGATCGTGGGCGTCCCGCCCGCACTCGCCGGCCGCACCCGCTGCCGCACTCGCCGGCCGCCGCGGCGGGTGCGGTGTGGGAATCGCCGCCGGGGGTCCGACCGGGGTCCCGGCGTGAGTCCGGCCGGGTCGGGAGGCTGTCCGGCCCGGCCGGATCCGCGTCTTCCCTGCGGCCATCCGATCCGATCCGATTCCGAGCCGGTTCTAAGGCCCTGTCCTGCGGATCTTGGTGGATCGGGCCGCGTCGTGAGCGCAGCGAGGAGCCCGAAGGGCGGATGCCGTGCATCGGCGTGCCGGCGAAGCAGCCGCATAGTGGTTTCCATTCGGCTGTTTCTCCGGTGCGGCGAGGCGCGGCACCGGACGACGCGGACCCACCGAGATCCGCCGGACAGGGCCTAATCCTCGGCGTCCAGCGAGTCGGCGATCGCACGGAGCCAGATCACCACCGCCTCGGCGCCCGGGTCGACGGTGCCGATCGCGCGGTCGCCGAGGTAGCTGCTGCGGCCTCGACGGGCGCTGTGCGTCGCGGTCTCCTCGGTGCCGGCCGCGGCCGCGTCGATCGCCTCGACCAGACTCGCGCCGCCGACCAGTGCCTCGCCGGCCGGCACCAGCGCGTCCAGCATGGTGCGGTCGCCGACCCGGGCGCCGCCCAGTTCGCCGATCGCCCGCGCGCCGGCGGCCAGTGCCTCGCGCCAACCGCGCGTTCCCGCGTCCTGCTCCACGGCGCCGGCCGCGCGCAGCAACAGCACCGAGTACAGCGGCCCGGACGTGCCGCCGAGCGCCCGGCGCACGGTGTCCGCGAGGCCGCGCAGCACGGCGGCCGGGGTGCCGCCGCCGTAGCCGGGCAACTCGCGCCCGATCGCCTCGGCTCCACGCGAGAGGCTGATGCCCAGGTCGCCGTCGCCGACGATCCGGTCCAGCTCGGTCAGGTGCGGTTCGGCCTCGACCAGCGCCGCACACACCGCCTCGATCGCGCGGGTCAGCTGCGTGGGTTCGGTCAGCGCGGTCCCCGCGTCGGCGGTGCCGGGTGCGGGTGCGGCCGGCAGCACGGTGACCTCACCCACCCGGCCGACCACCGGGGTGGGCCACGCGGGCGCCGAGGTGGCCGCGTCCAGGCGGGCGAGCCGGGCGTCGTCGACCCGGAGCAGGGACAACGACATGCCCGCCATCTCCAACGCGGTCAGGAACGAGCCGCGCCAGGCCCGTTCGAGCACCAGGCCGCGACCCGCCAGGTCCCGTACCGCGCCGCGCAGCACGATGTCCAACTCCATCGTGGGGGTGCCGCCGAGGTTGTTGACCAGCAACGCGACCCGGTCGCCGGCGGCCAGTGCGGTCTCCGCGACGATCCGGTCGAGCAGTTCGGTGACGAACTCGTCGGCGCGCGCGATCTTGTCCCGCCGCACGCCCGCCTCACCGTGGATGCCCAGGCCCAGCTCGACCTCGTCCTCGCCGAGCTCGAATCCCGGTCGGCCGGCCGCCGGCACCGTGCACGGGGTCAGCGCGACGCCCATCGTGCCCACCGCGCGCGCCGCCGCCTCGGCCTCGGCCTTGACCTCGGCCAGGCTCGCGCCGGCCTCCGCCGCCGCTCCCGCGACCTTGTGCACGAACACCGTCCCGGCGATCCCGCGCCGGCCCGCGGTGTCGTCGCCGGTCGCGAGCGCCACGTCGTCGGCGACCACGACCAGCTCCACCGCGATCCCCTCGGCCCGCGCCAACTCGGCGGCGAGCCCGAAGTTGAGCCGGTCCCCGGTGTACGACTTGACCACGAGCAACACGCCCGCCGACCCGGCGACGGTGCGGATCGCGGCCAGGATCGTGTCGGTGGACGGCGACGTGAACACGTCCCCCGACACGGCCGCGGTGAGCATCCCGGGCCCGACGTACCCCGCGTGCGCGGGTTCGTGGCCGGCACCTCCGCCGGAGATCACCGCCACCCGCCCGCTCTCCGCGTGGGCCCGGGCGTCCGCGCGCAGCGCGACGTTCTCCCCGGCCAGCAAGGCGATGCCGGGATTGGCCAGTGCCAACCCTTCGAGCATCTCGGGGACGACGTCGCGGGCGGCATTGATCAGCTTCTTCATGGCTGAATCTCTACCTGAATGCGCGCCGGACCAACCCCACCGGGGGGTCGCGGATCGCCGGCAACCGGACGGGCGGCACCCGCGTGTCCAGGACAGGGGGCCGACAGCACACGTGCCGATCCGGTCCCCAGGCACGGCCGGCCACCGCCGTGGCCGAACCGGCCGCCCGGCTCGTGGCGGAAGTGGTTCCTCCTCAGGACTTCCACCACGAGCCGGACTCCGCGCACCGAGCCCGGACGGGGATCGGCCCGGGCGACCGTACGCGTCCACCAGGCGGCGATCGGCGAGTCCACCGGGCCGGCGAACGTACGCGCCCGCCGAGCCCTCGCCGCGCACGAACCGTCCCGCACGAACCGTCCCGCACGACCTGCCCCGCGCGACGCGTCCCGCATGACCCGTCCCGCACGAACCGTCCCGACCGGCATGGACTCGTGCCGATTCGGTTCGACGCGGGATTCGCCTTCCGCGGCCGCCCCGGTGAGCGGACACTGCTGCGGTCGAGCACCTCTCCCCCACCCTGGGCCGGCCCGCACCGCCGCGCGGTCGGCCGGAGCGGAGAACGCCATGCCGAGGAACTCCACCCGCCGACCAGTGATCCGCGTGCTCGCCGGCGCGGCCCTGGCCCTGTCCCTGGCCCTCGCCGGCCCCGCCGTCGTACCGGCCGGTGCCGCCCCGGGTGTGCCGGACATCGGTCCCGACACCGCACCCGGGTTCGGCGTCCAGTGCGTCCAGGCGATCTACTACTCGACCGGCTTCAGCACGCACTACCCCGACCGGGTCTACGGCCCCGAGACCGCCGCCGACACCCGGCGGCTGGAACGCATCCTGGGCCTGCCCGAGGACGGCATCGTCGATCCGGTGGTGGGCGAGGTGATGTACCTGGTCATGGAGATCGGCTCCGGGCCCGGATCGTGGCACACGATCGGCTGCTGGGACGTGGTCCCCTCGCTGCACTGAACCACCGCGACGCCGCCGCGCGGGCCGGCGACCGGACCCGGCTCGCGCTACTCCGTGGACACCGGTGCGCGTACCTTCCGGGACGCGCCCGGTCGCGGTACGCCGTCCACCGCCACGCAGATCCCGTACACCCGGGCCTGCGAGGTCCAGCCGTTGGCGCGGCCCCGGTTGTTGCTGATCTGCACGCGCGCGCGGGCGCGATCCAGCGCGGAGACCAGATGCAGGTACATCTTCCCCGCGACCCGGGTCAGCACGATGTCCCCGATTTCGAGGCGGGCCGGGTCGACCGGCGCGACGGTCACGAGTTGGCGACTGCGGATAAGCGGGACCATGGAGGCCCCGCGCGGGCGAAACTCGACGGTGGCGCCGTGCGCCACCTTGGCGGCCATGCTGTCCATCATCCCCATCGCGGAACAGGATGACGGATGAACGCCTGGCCTGCCACGGGTTTTTTCTCGCCTCCGGGGCCGGCACCCGCCACCCCGACGAGTCGTCCGGAAGGTTCGCCCATGAGCACCCGTCAGCACCACTACCGATTCGCCCACGTGGTCTTCCGCTCGATCGCCCTGCGCAACGCGGCCGCGCTGCTCGCCGCGCCTCTCGACGAGTTGACCGCGCGTACGACGAACCTGTGGATCGGGGTGGGCAGCCGACTGCCCGAGGAACAGCGGCTGTCCGCCGAAGGTCTCGCGATGAACCACGTCCCGTTGGGCGCGGGTTCCGGGTTGCTGGTTCGCCTCCCGCCCGCGCTGTTCCCGCCGGAGGCACATTTCGCGCTCGTGCTGGGGCCGGATGTGGTGGGCGAGCCGCGCTACTTCGTGCTGGAGGAGAGCTTGGACGTGGTGACGCGGGAGCGGGCCACGGTCCTGGGCGCGTGGGACGAGGAAGCCCACCTGAACCTGGGTCCGGGTCCGGCCGCGGACCCGGACGCGTTCGTCTCGGCGGTCGCGGCGCGCTTGGCGTAGCGGTTTCGGGGGCGGCGCGGTTGGCGTGGCGGTACGGCGGGCGGCGCGCTTGGGGCGGTACGGCGCGGTGAGTGCGGCGCGTGTCCCGCTCAGCGTGCCGGGCCGCGCCCGGGGCCGACGTCCGCGTTCCCGATCGCCCGCCACGGGCCGGTCAGGATCGCCCGGTCCGGCTCGGCCGTCAGGTGTGGCGCGCCGAGGGCCATCGCGGCGTGCAGCAGGGCGTGCGTCGCCCGCCTCCATGGTGTGGTCAACACCTCGTCGCCCTGTTCGTCGTCCTCGTCGTACTCGATCTCGAAGGCCGCCGGGCCGCCGCGTTCGCGCGGCGGCGCGTACCGCGCCGGAGACGACCAGGAAGCCACTGCCGATCGGCGACCCGAGCGCACTCGCGCCGGGGAAGGCTGGCCGGGGGGCCGGTACCGGAGGCGGAAGACCGACATGGCCGCCGCCACGCGGCAGGGCGTCGTGCTCCGCCGCCCCCGGCTGTCCCCCGCCTGGCGGTCGCGGCTCGGTCCGGGTCGGGACTGACACCCGTCACGCCGCGCCGGCGGCGGACAACCCGGTTGCCCGGAAAACCGCAGACCGGACACAATTGCGCGACCAGCGATCGACCCAGGGCGGCGGCGACGACCGCGGCGACCGCCCGTACCACCAGTGGGGGCAAGCGTGATCGAGACCAGCGCGATACTCGGAGTGAGCGCCGTCGCGCTCGGGATGGTGCTGACGCCCGGCCCGAACATGATGTACGTGACCTCGCGCAGCATCACCCAGGGGCGTCGGGCCGGCCTGGTGTCGCTGCTCGGTGTCGGGCTCGGCTTCCTGATCTACATGTCGATGGCCAACCTCGGCCTCTCCGCCGTGTTCATCGTCGTGCCCGAGCTGTACATGGCGGTCAAGATCGCCGGCGCGGCATACCTCGGCTGGCTCGCCTGGCAGGCGCTGCGGCCCGGTGGCGTCTCGGCGTTCAGTCCGCAGGAGCTCGCGCCGGACTCGAATCGGCGGCTGTTCACCATGGGCCTGCTGACGAACCTGCTGAACCCCAAGGCCGCGATCATGTACCTGTCGCTGATCCCCCAGTTCGTCGACCCGAACGCCGGGCACGTGCTGCTCCAAGGCTTCGCACTGGGCAGCATCCAGATCGTGATCAGCCTGACGGTGAACTCGATCCTGGTCCTTGCGGCCGGGTCCATCGCGGTGTTCCTGGCCCGGCGGCCGTCCTGGCTGCGCATCCAGCGCTACGTGATGGGCACGGTGCTCGGCGGGCTCGCGATCAAGCTGGCCACCGACCGGAGCCACCCGGCGACCGCCTGACACACAGCGAAACGAAGGAGCGGCATGCGGCTCGGCGAGTACGCGAGGTACGACGCGATCGGTCTGCGCGACCTGATCCGCGCCGGCGAGGTCACCTCGGCCGAGGTCGAGGAGGCCGCCCGGCAGGCGATCGAGGTCGCCGACGCCGCCGTGCACGGCCTCGCGCTGCCCGCCTTCGAGCCCGCGCTCGAACGCTCGCCCGACCCCGACGCCGCCTTGGCCGGCGTGCCGTTCCTGATCAAGGACACCGGGCCGGTCGCGGCGGGCGTCCCGTTCTTCCTGGGCAGCCGCGCCGTACCGGGCGTCGTCCCGCCGCACGACAGCGACCTGATGACCCGGTTCCGGGCCGCCGGTCTGGTCACCCTGGGACTGACCACCGCGCCCGAGATGGCGATCAGCTTCGCGACGGAGTCGGCCAAGTACGGCGTCACCCGCAATCCCTGGGACCTCGATCGTGGGGTCGGCGGCTCCAGCGGCGGCGCGGCGGCCCTGGTCGCGGCCGGCGCGGTACCGGTCGCGCACGCCACCGACGGCGCCGGCTCGATCCGCGTTCCGGCCTCGGCGTGCGGCCTGGTCGGGCTCAAGCCCAGCCGGGGACGTACCCCGTGCGGCCCGGACCTGGACGAGGCGTTCTTCGGGATCTCGCACAACTTCGCGCTCACCCGCACGGTCCGCGACGCCGCGCACCTCCTGGACGCGGTCGAGGGACCGGGCGTCGGCGACAAGTACACCGCGCCGCCGCCGCGTCGGCCCTATGCCACCGAACTCGGCGCGGACGTCGCGCCGTTGCGGATCGGCGTGACCACCCGGGCGTGGTCCGGCGTCCCGGTCGACGCCGAGGTGGCCCAGGCGGCCGAGTCGGTCGCCGCACTGCTCGCGGGACTGGGCCACCACGTCGACGACGCGAGCCCGACGGTCGACTGGGAAAGCGTGCTGAGCGGCCTGGTCCCGGAGGTGGTCGCCTTCATCGCGGCACCGCTCCTGGGCGCTCCGCGCGCACCGGATCCGAACAGGTTGGAAGCGGTCACCCGGCAGATCCTGCGCGACGCCGGGGACTTGAGCGCACTCGACCTGTTCGCCGCGTTCGGCGCGCACAACCGGGTCTCCCGCTCGGTGGGTACCTTCTTCACCGAGTACGACCTGCTGATCACCCCGACGCTGGGCCAACTCCCGGCGCCACACGGCACATTGGACTACGACGACCCGAAGCACTCGGTCCGCGGTTGGCTGGAGGCCATCTTCGCGTACGGCCCGTTCACCGTCGTCTTCAACATCACCGGCCAACCCGCCCTCAGCCTGCCCTTGGCCCAAAGCAGCTCGGGACTACCGATCGGCGTGCAACTGGTTGCCCCCTACGGCCGCGAGGACACCCTCTTCCGCCTCGCCGGCCTCCTCGAACAAGCCCTCCCCTGGCACCACCGCACACCCCCGACCTTCGTCGACGAATAGCCCCCAACTCCAGCTCCGGATAAGGAGGCGGCAGCACGATCCGTTCCGCCGGGTCGACTTCCGCACGGGCCCGATGGACGGGGTGGCCTTCGCGATCGAGCCCCGGCAGCGTATGCACCACGGCCTTGCCGAAGTCACGATCGATGAGCAGACAGACGGGAATGTCGGCCCGTGCGTACGTCCGGGGTGATGCGTTTGTGGGCCATGTCGCGGACGTCGTGCGGGAGTTCCGCTATGTCGAGGAGCCGGGGCAGCAGGTCGGGTTCGAGGGTCAGGGCTCGGAAGCAGATGCCGATGGTGACGTCGTGGGACGGGCGGGACACGATCGTGATCGGGGCTCCCGGGTGCACCTCGCCCGGTTCGATCACGCGCAGGTAGGTGCCCGGGAGAGCCCGTTCGGTGAATCGCCGCACCCATCGCCGCTCGTCCAACCAGTGCGCGAAGGTCGCGCACGGGATGCGCGGGACGGAGACCTCCAACAGCGGACCCGCCTCGCCCACGCGCCAGCGCTCGCCGATCAGCGCGGCCTCCAGGTCCAGGCCGGACGTGGTGAGGTTCTCCCCGAAGCCGCCGTTGCCCAGTTCGCGGCCGAACTCGCGGGCCCACATGTCCAGGTTCTCCCGCGCGTACGCGTAGACGGCCTGATCGTCGCCGCCGTGGTGCCGTCGGTCGTACACCCCGTCGCCGACCAGTCCGCTGCCCAGTCCCGAATCCTTGGGGCCGGGTGCGCGCACGGCGACCGGGCGGTCGACCGGCCGCTTGTCGATCCCCGTCGTGGTGACGTCGGACTTCGTCGGGTTGGGTCGGGGGTGGGCCAGGTTGACGGAGATCACATGCGGCATACCGGCAGGCTACCGGGCCGGCTCGCGAAGGCGCCGGCGAGCCGATTCACCGCCGAATCCCGGCAATTGCGCCCTCGATCACCGCGTATCCCGGGCCGAACTCGGGCAAACACCAGTTATCGGCGCCCTCGGGGACGCCGAGGCCCGGGCGCCCGGGCTTCAGGGAGGGACCACGGCATGAGTTCGCTGTCGAACACCATCAAGAAGATCCAGGGATACATCCGGCGCAATCCGCGCCAGGTCGAGCAGGGCCGTCGGCTCGTGCGGGACCGACTCGCCCGCCGCCGCGGTGGTCGTGGCGGCAGTGGCGGCACCGGCTCGGGCAACCCGCCCACCGGCACCGGCTGACCCGTCGCCCCGGGACGAACTCACTTCGCTCACCCGCGAATTCGAAGCGCGCTTGCCCGGCCCGGCCACACCGACGCCGGCGCCCCACCCCAGGCCGCACGGCGAACTCCGGGACGCCCGGCCCTCGTCCGGTCCCATCCCACCTCACCCGAAACCCGCCCACGGGTCGGCCTGCCCGCAACAGACAGGCCCGCAGGCGGGTTTCGGCGTGGCGGCGATCGGGCGTCGGGACACCTAGGCGATCAGCGTGCGCTTCGCCCGGACCACGCAGAACTCGTTGCCCTCCGGGTCGGCGAGTACCGTCCACGATTCCGTGCCGGTCTGGCCGACGTCCACGCGGCGTGCGCCGAGTGCGATCACCCGCTCGATCTCCGCCTCCCGTTCGCCGGGGCCCGCTCCGGGGGTCAGGTCCAGGTGCAGTCGGTTCTTGGTCTTCTTCACGTCCGTCACCGGCATGAAGCAGATCCCGATCGGTGCTTCCGGCTCGGTCCCGATGACCACTTCGCGTTCGCGCTCCGACAACACCTCCCACCCCAACACCTGGGCCCAGAAACGAGCGAGTCCCGGCAGGTCGTGTGCGTCGATGACGATGTGGTGCAGCGAAATGGCCATGCCCGCCATTGTGCGACCCCGAATCGATCGCCCCAAAGGATTTACCGGCCGCGTCGGATCGGCCGAACGGCCCAGGCCCACGGCGAACCGCCAACCGCCCGACCGCCGCGAACCGCGAGCCGCGAGCCGCAGTCCATCACCCGTGGTCGATCACGACGTTCCCCACGAACCCACCCTTGCGGTAGTAACGCAACGCCTCCGGAACCTCGTCGAAGCCGAACTCCCGGTGCACGCACGGCCGCAGCCGCCACATGTCCACCGCCCTGTTCAGCGCCTCGAACTGTGCCCGACTGCCCACCGCGAGCGGACGCAGCACCACGCCCGCGTTGAACAGCATGGCCGGCGACGGCGACGCGTCGGGCGCGTCCGACCCCAACCAGTGGCCGACGAAGGCGATCTCGCCGCCGAGCGCCGTCGCGGCCAGGGACTGGGTCAGATTCCCCGCGACGTCCACGACCCGGTCCACCCCGCGCCCGCCGGTCACCCGCCGTACCTCCTCGCCCCAGCGCGGGTGCTCCCGGTAGTCGACCACCTCGTCCGCGCCCGACGCGCGCAGTCGTTCCGCCTTCTCCGGGCTCGACGTGGTGGCGATCACCCGCGCACCCGACGCCTTGGCGAGCTGTACCGCGAACAGGGACACGGCTCCCGTGCCGAGCGTCAGCACGCTCTCGCCCGGCACCGGCGGTCGGCCACCGGTCAGCGCGTTCCACGCGGTGACCGCGGTGAGCGGGAGGGTGGCGGCCTCCGCGAACGACAGGTGCGCCGGGATGTGTACCAGCGCCCGCTCGCCGACCAGGGCGAACTCGGTGAGCATGCCGTTGCGCGAACTACCGAGCTGCGCCGCGTGGTCCAGGGCGAACGGCCCGTCGATCCAGTCCGGGAACACGGTCGCCGCCACCCGGTCGCCGACCCGGGCCCGGGTGACGCCCGCCCCGATCGCGACCACCTCGCCGACCCCGGCGCACCCGGGAACGACGTCGGGCGACACCGGCAGCGGATAGTCGCCGTCCAGCACCAGCAGTTCGCGCATGCTCAGCGAGGTCGCCCTGACCCGGAGCAACACCTGCCCGGGCGCGGGGTCCGGCTCGTCGTGCGCACGGAGGGTGACACCGTCGATACCGGCGCCGGGTGTCAGGTGGTAGCTCTTCATCGCGTTGTGCCTCTCTCGACCGATCACGAACCGCCCCGTTCGGCGGCCGTGGGAAGGATCCTGCGACAGGCGCCCGAGCCCGGCAATTCCCGCCGGGGAATTGCCGGCGATACCTCCGAGTGCCTAGAACTGCCCTCATGAGCACGATGACCCACGGTCCGGACTTCCCCGCCGAGCTGCGGCGCTGGCGTACCGCCCGGCGGCTGAGCCAACTGGAACTCGCCGCCCGCGCGGACACCACCCAGCGCCACCTCAGCTTCATCGAGAGCGGCCGATCGCGTCCCGGCCGCACCATGATCATCCGCCTCGCCGAATCGCTCGGCCTGTCCCTGCGCGAGCGCAACGCACTGCTGCACACCGCCGGGTACGCGCCGGTCTTCCCCGAATCGGACCTGGACGCACCGATGTTGCGCCCGGTGCGCGAGGCGCTGCGCGCGGTGTTGGACGGCCACCTGCCCTACCCGGCGATGGTGCTGCGCCCGTACGGGCAGATCGTCGCCGCCAACACGGCGATCGACGTGCTGACCGAGGGGGCGTCACCGGAGTTGCTCCGGGAGCCGATGAACATGCTGCGCCTGATGCTGCATCCCGAGGGCATGGCGCCACGTGTGGCGAACCTCGACGCCTGGGGGCATCACGTCCTGGAGAACATGCGCGCACAGGCGCTGCGCAGCCCGGACCCGCTGCTCGACGCGTTCATCGAGGAACTGCGCGGCTATGTCCCGGACGCCCGACTGGGCCCCGACCACCTGGGCTTCGCGGTCCCGCTGCGGCTGCGCGACCCGGAGGAAGGCCCGGGCGAGTTGCGGCTGCTGACCACGTTGACGTCCTTCGCGACGGCCACCGACATCACGCTGGCCGAACTGCACCTGGAGGCGTTCCTGCCGGCCGACGAGGCCACCGCCACAGCGCTGCGCGGCCGCGCGGCCGAACGGTCCTGACCCGCCCCCATCATGCCGCCGCCGAGCCGGCACGCCCCCGACAACGCGAAACCGCCCTGCCGTCCCGGGACCGGGACGGCAGGGCGGTGGCGGCGCGATCGCGCGAAGGCGTCCGGACTCAGAAGTCCTCGTCGAACGACACCGAGCCGGTGACCGCGACCTGGTAGGCCGAGACCCGCCGCTCGAAGAAGTTCGAGAGTTCCTGCACGTCCTGCAGTTCCATGAAGCCGAACGGGTTCGCCGAGCCGTACACCGGTGCCATGCCCAACTGGGCCAGCCGGCGGTCGGCCACGTGCTCCAGGTAGGAGCGCATGTCGGCGACCGTCATCCCGGACACGCCGCCCTGGAGCAGGTCCTCGGCGAACGCCGTCTCCGCCTCGACCGCCTCGGCGAGCATCCGCCGTACGTCCTCGGCGAGCTCGTCGTCGAACAGGTCGGGCTCCTCGGCCCGCACCGTCTCGACCACGGAGAACGCGAAGTCCATGTGCGCGGACTCGTCGCGGAACACCCAGTTGGTGCCCGAGGCAAGGCCGTTGAGCAGACCGCGCGAGCGCAGGAAGTACACGTACGCGAAGGCGCCGTAGAAGAACAGACCCTCGATGCACGCCGCGAAGCAGATCAGGTTGAGCAGGAACTGCCGCCGGTCGTCCCGCGATTCGAGCCGGTCCAGGCCCATCGCCGAGTCGATCCAGCGGAAGCAGAACTCCGCCTTGCGCCGGATCGAGGGGATGTGCTCGACCGCGGCGAACGCCTGCTCGCGCTCCTCGTGGTCGGGCATGTAGGTGTCCAGCAGGGTCAGGTAGAACTGCACATGGACGGCCTCTTCGAAGAGTTGCCGCGACAGATACAGCCGGCCCTCGGGCGAGTTGATGTGCCGGTACAGGTTCAGCACCAGGTTGTTCGCCACGATCGTGTCACCGGTCGCGAAGAACGCGACCAGGCGCTGCACGAGGTGTCGTTCGGCCGGGCTGAGCTTGTCCAGGTCGGCGAGGTCGCTGTGCAGGTCGACCTCTTCGACCGTCCAGGTGTTGCGGATCGCCGCGCGGTACTTCTCGTAGAAGTCCGGGTACTGCATCGGGCGCAGCGTGAGGTTCATTCCGGGATCGAGCAGGCTCACGTGCACGCCTCACAGGCTTCGGGGTTCTCCAGCGAGCAGGCGATGACCTCGAGGTCCGAGATCTCCTCGACGGGCGCGGCCGAGGCCTGCGCCGGCACGGTCGCCTGCTGGATCCGCGTCGCGGGGCGCGAGCGCAGGTAGTACGTGGTCTTGAGGCCGGTGGACCACGCGTAGCGGTACATCGAGGACAGCTTGCCGATGGTCGGGTCGGCCATGAACAGGTTCAGCGACTGCGACTGGTCGATGTACGGCGAGCGGGCCGCCGCCAGGTCGATCAGCGCACGCTGCGGAAGCTCCCACGCGGTGCGGTACAACTCCCGTACGTCCTCCGGGAGTTCGGCGATGCTCTGGACCGAGCCCTCGGCGCGCTTGATCCGGTCGCGGACCGCGGGGGTCCACAGGCCGCGGGCTTTGAGCTCGCGCACCAGGTAGGCGTTGATCTGGAGGAACTCGCCGGACAACGTCTCGCGCTTGAACAGGTTCGACACCTGCGGCTCGATGCACTCGTAGGCACCGGCGATCGAGGCGATGGTCGCGGTCGGCGCGATCGCCACGAGCAGCGAGTTGCGCAGGCCGTGCTCGGCGACCCGGTCGCGCAGCGCGTCCCAGCGCTTGGTCTGGGTCGGGTACACGCCCTCCCACAGGTCCGGCTGGAGCCGGCCGCGCGCGGCGTGCGTCTCGGCGTAGGCCGGGTGCGGGCCGTGCGCCTCGGCGAGCGCCGAGGAGGTCTCCAGCGCGGTCAGGTAGATCTCCTCGGAGATCAGCGTGGACAACTCGCGCGCCTCGACCGAGTCGAACGGCATGCCGAGCGTGAAGAACACGTCCTGCAGGCCCATCAGGCCCAGGCCCACCGGGCGCCACCGCGGGTTGGACGCCGCGGCCTGGTCGGTCGGGTAGTAGTTGATGTCGATCACGCGGTCCAGGAAGACCACCGCGGTGCGCACCGTCGCGCGCAGCTTGTCCCAGTCCATGCCCTCGCCGGCGATCACGTGCGCGCCGAGGTTGACCGAGCCGAGGTTGCACACGGCGGTCTCGCCGTCGCTGGTCACCTCGAGGATCTCGGTGCACAGGTTGGACAGGTGCACCACGTTGCCGGGCTCCGCGGCCTGGTTGCAGGTGCGGTTGGCGGCGTCCTTGAAGGTCATCCAGCCGTTGCCGGTCTGCGCGAGCGTGCGCATCATCCGGGCGTAGAGGTCGCGCGCGGGCATCTGCCGGACGAACCGGCCGTCCCGCTCGGCGGCTTCGTACACCTTGTCGAACTCGGCGCCCCACAGGTCGGGCAGTTCGGGCAGCTCGTTCGGGTCGAACAGCGACCAGACGCCGTCCTCCTCGACCCGGCGCATGAACAGGTCCGGCACCCAGTTGGCCAGGTTGAGGTTGTGCGTGCGGCGCGCGTCCTCACCGGTGTTCTCGCGCAGTTCGAGGAACTCCAGGATGTCCGGGTGCCAGGTCTCCAGGTACACGCAGGCCGCGCCCTTGCGCCGGCCGCCCTGGTTGACCGCGGCCACCGACGAGTCGAGCGTCTTGAGCCACGGCACGATGCCGTTGGAGTGCCCGTTGGTGCCGCGGATCAGCGAGCCGCGCGAACGCACCCGCGACCACGCCACGCCGATGCCGCCGGCGAACTTCGACAGTCGGGCGATCCGCCCGTACATGTCGTAGATCGACTCCAGCTCGTCCTTGGGCGAGTCGAGCAGGTAGCACGAGGACATCTGGGTGTGCACGGTGCCGGAGTTGAACAGCGTCGGCGAGCTGGGCAGGTAGGCGAGCGAGGACATCAGCCGGTAGAAGCCGATCGCCTCGCCGGGCTCCTGGGCCAGGCCGCACGCCACGCGCAGCAGGAAGTGCTGCGGGGTCTCGACCACCTTGCGCGAGACCGGGTGGCGCAACAGGTAGCGGTCGTACACGGTGCGCAGGCCGAAGTACTCGAACCGCCGGTCGCCGTCGACGTCCACGGCGGCGTCCAACTCGGCGGCGTGCTCGGCGACGAACGCCGCGGTCTCCGCGCCGATGACGCCCTCGCGCCGGCCGAGCGCGATGCCCGCGCTGAACGAGGTGACCCCCGCGTCGAGGGCCTCGTCCGCGATCCGGCCGGCGAGCAGGCGCGCGGCGAGCCGCGAGTAGGCGGGCTCCTCCGCGATCAGCTCGGCGGCGGTACGCACCGCCAGGTCCGCGGCCGCTCCCTTGTCCGCGCCCTCGTTGAGACCCGCGACGACCCGGCGGACGACCCGATCCGGATCGACCTCCGGCAGATCGCGCGCCTGGGTGCGCACCAGGGTAGCCAGTTGGTCCTCGGGGCTTTCGTCGATCCGCATCCGGGTCGCGCCCACGCTGTCCACAACGGTCACGTGCTCTCTCCTCGCGAGCTCGTACGTACAGTGACCCCGCGCCCGAAGGCGCGGACAGCCGGCAGGTATTCGGACTCGCGGGCATGCCGGGGCGCCACCGGGCACGATGTGCTCGGCGGGCCGCGGAGTTCCCCGTGGTCGTCGCGCGCCGAACCCCTCCGGGCGTTCGGCGCCGCAGGACGACATTCGTTCCCGCTTACCGCTGCGGGGGCAGTCCCGGCTTCACACCGGGTTCCCTCTTGCGTCGCCTTTCCGTTTGAACCGGAACGGCGAACCAGCTGCGTCGCAGAGCATATATGTAGTGGCGGGGTGGTCGTCGCACCCCCAGGTGTTGTGTCGTGTCGCGATTCCCGACGTACCACGATTTCGGCCGGGACGGGCCCACTCCCGGCGGCGATGCCGTCCACACCGGGTGTCGCGGCGCCTCCCGAGCCGAGCGGAATCGTCTCCTCCCGGCGTACGCCCGGCATGACGGTACTCGCGCGCGGGCCGCCGAATGGCTGCACGACACGCCGGCGTTGTGCGCGGCGCGCGTCGCCGAGCCCCTGTCGAACGTGGTGTCCGGGCGTCGAGGGAAAGACCTTCGCGGGGCGGCCGAGCGGGCGAGGGCGAGGCATTGGGAGCGTACGGTCGGCCGCGGGGCGTGCCTGGCATGTACGGCGTCCGACGGGCGGGTCGGCGAGGCGGGAGCCGGGCGTGTCGGCGGGTGCCTCCGGCGGCCGGTGTGGGCTGCCTCGGAGGTGGCCTCGGCGGCGTCCTCAGGGGCGGCCGGTGCGGGGGCCGGCCCCGGATGGGCGCGCGTGTCGCGCCGGGCGGTCGGGGCATCGGTCCACCGGCCGGGGTACCTCCCGGCCCGAGTCGCGCCACTCCGCGACCAACGCCTCGTACACGGGTGTCTCGAACGCCTCGGTGGGCCACGGCCCGAACGGGGCCCGCAGGATCTCCATGCCGACCCAACCGCGCGAGGGAACGCGAAGTAACCACCAACCGGGTGATCCCACTCGGTCGATGGACGAATCGACTCGGATACAGGCGCGCGGACCGGCCCGGGCGCACCGACCGCGCCCTGGGGCGGTCGCGCCCCTTCGGGTCGTCCTCGGGCCGCATTCAGGCAGCCTTCGACCGCCTTCGATGGGTTTCGGCGGGTTTCCGGCCGGGTGCCTTCCGGTCAGGTGGTTTCGGTCCGGGTGCTTTCGGTCCCGGCGGTTTCGGTGCGTGGCGTTTCCGGTCGGGTGCTTTCGATCTGGGCCGCCGCCGTGCGCAGTTCGGCGAACGCCTCGCCGAGCGCCGCCGCCGTCCAGTGCGCGTTCAGGCCGCTCGGGTTCGGCAGCACCCAGATCCGGGTGTCGCCGATGGTCTCGGCCTGTCGACCGACCACCGCCTTGGGCCGGCCGAAACCGGTCCGGTACGCGCCGATGCCGAGCACGGCCAGCCAGGCCGGCCGGTACGTGCGCACCTTGGCGGTGAGCGCCGCGCCGCCGGCGACGTACTCGTCCCGGCTCAACTCGTCCGCACGGGCGGTGGTGCGGGCCACCACGTTGGTGATGCCGAGACCGAGCGCGGTCAACGCGTCCTGCTCGGCGGGCGCGAGCAGGCGGGGCGTGAACCCGGAGGCGTACAGCGCGGGCCAGAACCGGTTGCCGGGGCGGGCGAAGTGCCGCCCGGTCGCACCGGACCACAGGCCGGGGTTGATCCCGCAGAACAACACCCGCAGGTTCGGTCCGATCACGTCGGGGATGGTCCGGCCGTGCGCGGCGGCCATTTCGGCGGCGGTGGGATTGCGCCCGGGCGGGATCGGCAGCACGACGGGCTTCGCGGGCGGTCCGGGCTGCGCCGGGGTGCTCACGGCGCCTCCGCGATCAGCGCCGTCCCCACCGACCGGAAGCCGAGCCGGTCGTACACGCGGGCCACGTCCTGGTCGCCCGCCGACAGGAACACCGTCTCGCTCCCGTCGGTGAGCGCGTGCCGGGCCAGCTCCCAGGTCACCGCCGCCGCGAGGCCGCCACGTCGGGCCGCGGGGAGGGTGGCCACACCGACGATCTCGGTGGTGCCGTACAGGTGCTGATAACTGCCCACGCACAGCGGCCCGGCCGGGCCGTACGCGGCGAACATCACCGTCTCGCCGGTGCGCAGGCGCTCGTTGAGGTAGGACAGCAGTCCCGGGTCCTGGCCGAGCGCGGCGGTATCCCGTTCGGTCGGGCCGTCGGTCCCCGACGCGGTCCCCGGGTTCGCGAAGCCGACCGCCGCGACGCTGTGCACGATCGCCAGGTCGGTCGCGTCCGCCCGGATCCGACGCACCGTCACCAGGTCGGGCAGGGCCGGGCGTTCGGCCGGAAGCTCGGCCGGGTCGAGCACCATCAACGGGTGCTCGTGGACGTGCAGTTCGGCCTCGATCGCGGCCGCGCGCAGCGCCGGGGTGGTCTCGTCGACCCATTCGAACGTCTCGGGCACTTTCAACTCTCTCTGCCGCGCCCGCACCGCGCGGACGTCCGCGACGGTGGGCTCGACGGAGCTGCCGAGCGTGGGTCGTGCGTAGAAGGGCCACCCTTGGCCCTCACGAATGAACAGGGTCAGCGCGCCGAACGTTTCCGTGCGGGTGGCTCGGCGGGCCACCGCGTCGTAGAACATCTCCAAGTGGGCGCGCGCCTCTGCGGCGGACTTCGGCATGCGGGTCAGTGTGACACGACCACCGGCACCGATACCGGCCGGTGTGCCAACCCGGCCTTCAGTCGCGCGAGCAGCTCGGACAGCGTCCGGGCGTCCTCGTCGGACCAGTCGTCGAGGCGCTCGGCGATCACCGTCAGGCGGTCGTCGGTGGCCCGATCGACCACCGCGCGACCCTCCGGGGTGAGGCCGAGCAGGAAGGAGCGGCCGTCGTGCGGGTGCGGCCGGCGCTCCACCCACCCGTGCTCGACCAGGTGTGCGATGTGTCGGCTGACCACGGACATGTCCAAGTCGAGCAGTTCGGCGACGTGCCCGGCGCGCAGCGGCCGCGTACTGCGGGCAAGCGCGAACAGGACTGCGGAGCCGGGCGGCAGGCTGCCGATCGGAACCGCCTTGGCGAGGCTGCGGTGGACGCCGACGATGCCCTCGAACTCGGTGAGCAGGTACCGGCAGGCTTCCCGGGTGGCCATGGCGAGGCTCCTCTTCGTGGCGACTCGCCACCACCATAAAAGATGTTAGTTGCGCTCGGCAACTTCCACGAGACGAGCCCCTCACGAGAGGCGGCCGACCCACGACTCGCCGGGGCCGCGCGCGGACCGTGCCTCACCCCTCCCGGAGCGTCGCCCGGCCCACGCGGCGCAGCCGAGCGGCCCGGTTGTGCCGGTCGCCCTCGGCCCGATCCAGGGACAGGACGGCCCGGCGCCCGTGCAGGGTGAGCGTCATCAGGTGGTTGCCGAACCACGGACCGCCCAGCTTCGTCCACTCGACCGGCAGCGGGGCCAGCCTCGCGTGCCGGGCCAGGGCGCGCCCGATGCGGGTCGCCATCCGGCCCCACCCGAACCGGAATCCGACCCTAATCGCCGGGGGCACCGAGTTGTGCACCGGCGAACAGGTCAACTGGTAGACCCGGGCCAGGTCCGCCGAATCCTCCCCGGCCCGCGGCCCCTCCCCCGCACTGACCCAGCGCGCCTCGGCCGCGTAGACGTGGTGCACATCCCCCGACAACACGCACACCGTCGCCGGCGCCGGGCCGCCCGCCCGGGGGCCGTGCAGCGCGATCCGGCCGATCAACGCGGACAACGCCTCGAACGAGTCGCGGAACGCCGCCCAGTGCTCCAGGTCGCTCGCCCGCCGCAACCACTCGCTCCAGCCCGCCACCCGCGGCCCCCGCTCGCCCGCGCACAACGCCTCGTTCCACGACTCCAGGTCGTGGATGCCGTGCGGCAACAACCACGGCAACGACGTGCCGATCAGCAGGTGGTCGTACCCGCCCTCGTCCGCCTGCTCGGTGATCCAGGCCAACTCGTCCGCACCGATCATCGCCCGCGCGTCCCCGGTCAGCACCCGGCCCGCGCGCGAGTCGATCATCAGCAGCCGGGTCCGGCCGAAGTCGCGCCGGAAGCTCCACCGCGTGGTCGTCTTGCCCTCCGCCTCCGCGTCCGCGCGCAGCGCGAATTCGTGCAGCAGCGGCCCCACGTCCTCGCCCGGCGCCGCGGCCTTGACCGTCGCGAACAACTCGTCGCGCGCCAACGCGGCCGGATCGAGATTGCCCAGGTGCTGATAGACCCAGTACGACGCGAGCGCGCCCGCGATCCGCTCGGACCACCAATCGGTCGCGGCCATCTCGGATCGCCACGCGTGCGACGTGTTCCAGTCGTCGATCACGTCGTGGTCGTCGAAGATCATCGCGCTCGGCACGGTGGACAGCAACCAGCGGATCTGCGGATCGGACCAGGACTCGCGATAGAGCAGCGTGTACTCCTCGAAGTCGGCGATCTGCGGGCCCGGCGCCTTGCTCAGATCGCGCCGCCGCGCCAACCGGTTCTGCATCGCGCGCGAGGTCTCGTCCGCGTACACCTGATCACCGAGCAACAGCAGCGCGTCCGGCAAAGGCTCGTCGGGGGCCCGCATCAGTCGGCGAGCGAGCGTGTCCAGCGCGTCCGGGTCGAGCCGGCGCTCCTCACCGGCCTCGGTGCTCGGCGGGCTCGACCAGCGACAGGACCCGAACACGACATTCAGATCCCGCTCGTCGCCGTGGGCCGAGGCGGTACGCACCGCGCTGGGCGGATAACCCGAGCGCGCGTCCGGCCAGCACACCCGCTCGTCCAGCAGGACCCGGTACTCCCGTGATCGCCCGGGCGTGAGCCCCTCGACGACCACGAGCACATAGTGGTGACCGAACACGTTCCAGGTGGCGGCACTGGCCACACCGTCCTCGCACGCCACGGTCACCACACACGGCGCGTCCGTCTCCACCCACACGGTGGCACTCGTACGATCCACGTGCC
The DNA here is from genome assembly GCF_055558835.1 of Embleya sp. NPDC025285. Classification (NCBI taxonomy): domain Bacteria; kingdom Bacillati; phylum Actinomycetota; class Actinomycetes; order Kitasatosporales; family Streptomycetaceae; genus Embleya; species Embleya sp. NPDC025285. Next base: position 38,609 of record NZ_JBVHLU010000017.1, on the reverse strand, counting down.
GCAGCACGGGACCGAGCAGCAACTCGGCCATGGTCCTTTGCCCTCCCCACCCTCGTATCGACGTCTTCCGTGGCATGTGCCTGCCCCGCACGGCCGACGCCAATGCCCGCCGCGGCCACGAACCCTTCGCTACGGTATGCGGCGTTCCCGATCCGAACCCGGAGGCCGCGCCGTGCCCCCCTCGCCCACCGCGTCGCCCGACCCGCCGGCACACCTCCCGGCCGGAGGACCCGCCGTACCCGGCCCCGCGGCCCGGCGCCGGGTGTTCGACGCGCATCTGCACATCGTCGACCCGCGTTTCCCGCTCACCGTCAACCAGGGTTACCTGCCGCCGACCTTCACCGTCGCCGACTACCTCGCCCGCGTCGCGTCGCTCGGCGTCACCGGCGGCGCCGTGGTGTCCGGCTCGTTCCAAAGCTTCGACCCGGCCCATCTGCTCGACGCGCTGCACCGGCTCGGGCCCGGCTTCGTCGGCGTGACGCACCTTCGCGCCGATGTCGCGGACCACACGATCCGCGAGCTGGACGCGGCGGGTGTGCGCGCGATCCGGTTCAACGTACGCCGGGGCGGCTCGGCCGCGCTGGAAGGGCTCGATCGGCTCGCCCGACGCGTATACGAGCTGGCGGGCTGGCACGCGGAGCTGTACCTCGACGCGCGCGATCTGCCCGACCTTGCACCCATGCTCACCGCGCTGCCGAAGGTGAGCATCGACCACCTGGGCCTGTCCCGAGAGGGCCTGCCGCACCTGCTGCGCCTGGTCGAACGCGGGGCCCACGTCAAGGCCACCGGCTTCGGCCGGGTCGACCTGGACGTGCCCGCCACGCTCCGGGCCGTGGCCGCCGTCTCCCCGCGCGCGCTCCTGGCCGGCACCGACCTGCCCTCCACCCGCGCGCCCAGGCCGTTCCGGGACGCCGACCTGGACGTCATCGCCGAGGCGGTCGGCGTCGACCTGGCCCCCGCCGTACTGCACGACAACGCGCGCGCCCTGTACCGCCCCATCAAAATCCAGGCGCGCGGGTCCGGGTGATGTGGGCGGCGGGAACCGGTCTCACTCGTCCGACGCCAGCGCTCGAACCGTATCCATGTCGTCCGCGTCCGCCGCCGTCTTGTCCTGGCGATAACGCAGCACCCGGGCGAACCGCAGGGCCAGCCCGCCCGGATAGCGGGTACTGCGCTGCAACCCGTCGAAGGCGATCTCGACCACGAGTTCGGGCCGCACCCACACCGTCCAGTCGTCCCGACGGACCTCCAGTTCCTGCAACCGCTCGGTCTGCCACGCGAGCAGTTCGTCGGTGAGCCCCTTGAACGTCTTGCCCAGCATCACGAACCCGTCCCCGCCCGGGTCGCGCGCGCCCAGGTGCAGGTTGCTCAGCGTCCCGCGCCGCCGCCCGTGCCCCCACTCGGCGGCCAGCACCACCAGGTCCAGGGTGTGCCGCGGCTTGACCTTGACCCAACCGGCGCCGCGCCGACCCGCCGTGTAGGGGGTGTCCAACGACTTGACCACCACCCCCTCGTGGCCGCGCGCGACCGCGTCGACGAAGAACGCGTCCGCGGCGCCGGCGTCGCCGGTGACCAACCGGGGCACCAACAGCTCGCTCGGCGCGAGCGCCTGGAGCGCGGCCCAGCGCTCGACGCCCGGGCGGTCGATCAGGTCCGCGCCGTCCACATGCAGCACGTCGAACAGGTACACCGTCAACGGTGTCTCGGCCCGCAACCGCGCGGCGTCGTGAGTGCCGGTCCGGGACGCGGTGATCTGGAACGGGTGCGGCCGGCCCTCCGCGCGCAGCGCGATCGCCTCGCCGTCGAGCACGGCGGTGCGCACCGGCAGCGCGCGGGCGGCCTCGACCAGCTCCGGCACGCGCGAGGTGATGTCGTCCAGGCTGCGGGTGAACACCGCGACGTGTTCGCCGTCGCGGTGGATCTGCACCCGGATGCCGTCGATCTTCCATTCCAGCGCGACGCTCGCCTCCGGGTCCTTGGCCCGCAACTTGGCCAGCGCGGCGGACACATCCGGCGCGGAGGCGGCCAACATCGGGCGCACCGCGTGGCCCACCTCCAGCGTGAACGCGGCGAGCGCGGCCTTGCCGCCGACGAGCGCCGCGGAGGCCACCGGGCCGGCCGCCCCACGCAACATCAGCGCGCGGCGCACGGCCGCCACCGGCACCTCGGCCGCCCGCGCGATGGCGTCCGCCATCACCCCGTCCAGCGCGCCCTGACGCACCTCGCCGATCAACAAACCGGCCAGGAACCGCTGTTCGACCTGCGTGGCCCGGGCGAACAGGGCCTCGATCAGCGCCCGCCGGGCAGCCTGTGACCCGGGGCCGGTGGTGGTCCCGATCGCCTCCAACGCGGCGTCCACCTCCAGCAGCGTCAGCGACGCCTCGGCGGCCGGCTCCGGCACGTCACGCAACGCGGCCGGCCCGACCCCGATCTGCCGCTGGGTCAGCGCGCCCGCGAGATAGGCCACCACCACGGTCGCCTCCGCCGGATCCGCCCGCCGCAGACACCCGGCCACCAACTCCGCCTTCGCGGTCCGCCCGGCCTCGCCCGCGATCTCCCGCGACACGACCGCCACGTCACAAAACAACAGCGACCCCACGCCACAACTCCTCACGCCCAAGCCCCCCACCCCCATCGCCCACCCCACCCTGACTCATGCCCCCGACACCCATCCGGCCGAGCCCCCACCCACCCCCAAACCACACGAACCACACGCCCCAGGCGCAAAGACCTGTCATGCCCAAGCGCAACGCGGCAAGCCAAAGGTGGCCAAAGCCGCCCGCGAAACGCAGCCCAAGGCAGCCGAAACACAAAACGAGCCAACACAGAGCGAGCGATGCACACCGCGCGGGCGGACGATCCACAGCCACGCAAGACAGGCGGAGCGCAACAGGCAACACCGACACGCACGGGCGAAGCACAACAGGCGACGCGCAACACCCGAGCGAAGACGGGCCGCCGAGGGCAGAGCACAGTCACCCCAGGCACGCAGAACGAACCGGCCGCAGCAAGCGAGAACGGCGCGCGAGCGGGGATGGCGAGCGAAGCGCAGCGGGCGAGGCGGACAGAGCGCCGTGGGCGCAGACGCGGAACGGGCGGACCACAGCGAGCAACAACGGACGCGGGCCGAGCCGGGCGCCCGGACGGCAGCAACCGACGCACGACCCGCAGCCCACGCGGCCACGCAAGACAAGCGGAGCGCAACAGGCGACGCGCAACACCCGAGCGGAAACGGGCCGCCGAGGTGCAGCCGAAGAGGCAAGGCCGGCAGACCGCCGGCGCCTGGACGGGGCACCAGGCAGTGCGGGCGCGTAGCGGACGTGCATCCCGGGCACGTAGCGAACGGCCCGACCGTGACCGCGTAGCGGGCATGCAACCCGCGCGCGTAGCGAACGGCCCGACCGTGACCGCGTAGCGGGCATGCAACCCGCGCGCGCAGCGAACGGCCCGACCGTGACCGCGTAGCGGGCATGCAACCCGCGCGCGCAGCGAACGGCCCGACCGTGACCGCGTAGAGGGCATGCAACCCGCG
>NZ_JBVHLU010000017.1:0-34979 GCF_055558835.1 Embleya sp. NPDC025285 | reverse complement strand
CGCGCGCAGCGAACGGCCCGACCGTGACCGCGTAGAGGGCATGCAACCCGGGCGCGCAGCGAACGGCGGGCCCCATGCCCGCCTCAACGCAGTCAACGCAGACCACAACAGGCAGCAGCGACACAGACGTTCGAAGCGCGATACCCGCGGGGGACGCGGGTGGTCCGGCAGCGGCGCAGCGGCGCGCGCCGCAGCGGCGCGGAGTGGGTGGTGGGTGGCCCGTGCCTCGGGGCGCGGGGTGTCCGGGTGCGTCCCGGTCGTGGTTCGGAATCGGCGATGGGCCGGGACCCGGGGGTGTGCCCCGCGCCCCGGCCCATCGCCGTCGTCGGTCGGTTACAGGATCGCGCCCGGGCGGTACTTTGCCGCCTCCGGGTGCTTGGCGGCGACCGTCTCCACGCGGCGGACCACCTCTGCCACCTGGGCCGCCGCCGCGCCGGTGAAGGACAGGCGGTCGGCGAGCAGCGTGTCCAGCGCCGCGCGGTCCAGCGGCAGCCGCTCGTCCGCCGCCAGCCGGTCGAGCAGTTCGTTGCGTTCGACGCCCTCGCGCAGCGCGAGCGCGGAGGCGACCGCGTGCTCCTTGATCACCTCGTGCGCGGCCTCACGACCCACCCCGCCCCGGATCGCGGCCATCAGCACCTTGGTCGTGGCCAGGAACGGCAGGTAGCGGTCCAGCTCGCGCGCGACCACCGCCGGGAACGCGCCGAACTCCTCGAGCACGGTCAGGAACGTCTCGATCAGGCCGTCGAACGCGAAGAACGCGTCCGGCAGCGCCACCCGCCGCACCACCGAGCAGGACACGTCGCCCTCGTTCCACTGGTCTCCGGCCAACTCGCCGACCATGGAGGCGTAGCCGCGCAGGATCACGGTGAAGCCGTTGACCCGTTCGCACGAGCGCGTGTTCATCTTGTGCGGCATCGCGGACGAGCCGACCTGGCCGGGCTGGAAGCCCTCGGTGACCAGCTCGTGCCCGGCCATCAACCGGATCGTCTTGGCCAGCGACGACGGCCCGGCGGCCAGTTGCACCAGCGCGGTGACCACGTCGTAGTCGAGCGAGCGCGGGTAGACCTGGCCGACCGAGACGAACGCGTGCTCGAAGCCCAGGTGCGCCGCGACGCGCCCCTCCAGCTCGGCCAACTTGTCCTCGTCGCCGCCGAGCAGGTCGAGCATGTCCTGCGCGGTGCCCACCGGGCCCTTGATCCCACGCAGCGGGTAACGGGTGATCAGATCGTCGAGCCGGTGGTAGGCGACCAGCAGCTCGTCGGTCGCCGAGGCGAACCGCTTGCCCAGCGTGGTGGCCTGCGCGGCGACGTTGTGCGAACGGCCCGCCATCACCAGCTCGGCGTGCTGCGCGGACAACTCCGCCAATCGCACCAGCAGGGCCACCACACGGTCCCGGACCAGTTCCAGCGACGAGCGGATCTGCAACTGCTCGACGTTCTCGGTCAGGTCGCGCGAGGTCATGCCCTTGTGCACGTGCTCGTGGCCGGCGAGAGCGTTGAACTCCTCGATCCGGGCCTTGACGTCGTGCCGGGTGACCCGCTCGCGCTCGGCGATCGAGGCCAGGTCGACCTGGTCGATCACCCGCTCGTAGTCGGCGACCGCGCCCTCGGGCACCTCGATGCCCAGGTCGGCCTGGGCACGCAGCACCGCGAGCCACAGTCGGCGCTCCAGCACCACCTTGTGCTCGGGGGACCACAGCGTGGCCAGCGCCGGGGAGGCGTAGCGGTTGGCCAGAACGTTCGGAATGCGGGGCTTGCGCACAGGCTGGGACGTCACGAGCGGCGAGTTTACCGAGCCGCCGGAGCCGCCTTCGACGTACGTCCGTGATCACGCCCCGCGTACGTCACGAGCGGCGAGTCTACCGAGCCGCCGGAGCCGCCGGAGCCGCCTTCGACGTACGTCCGTGATCACGCCCCGCACCGGCGCCGCGAGAGCGGGCCGGACACCCGTGCCCGAGCCCGCTTCGCCACCGTCCCGACACGTCGCCACCGTCCCGACACATCGCCACCGTACGTCTCGAACCCGAGCCTCGGCCGGATCCTGGCCGCGTACGACGGAGACTTCGTCACCGATTCACTCGTGTGAGGGACCGTCGTGCACGGTTTCCGTCCGGGCCACCGGACCTCGCCGGGACAACCGTCCGCCTGGTCGGCGTCGCCCCGATCGTGTCCGCGCCCGGCGCTGACGCCGCGTCACAACCCCTGCCCGGCATCGCATGTGCCGCCCGCCGCCGGGTAGACGCCGGCCATCGCGGGACGACCTTGGGGGCGGGCTCATGGGCAGGCGGCAGGACGCGCGAAACGCACGCAGAGAACGCGCCGAGCGGGAGGAGCGAATCGCCCGCGCACTGCGCGGGGGCACGGACCGGGCCAAGGAACCACCCCCGCGCGGCGGAACCGAGGACGAGACCGGACGGCTCCCGGGCCCGCGCGACGCGGAAAAGCCCAAGCCCCGGAACCGGGACAGAGACCGAGACCGGGACCAAGACCAAGACCGAGACCGAAACCAAGACCGGCCCACCCCACCAGTGGACCTCGACAAGCCCGACACAGCCGACGAACCACCCCCCGAGTCGCACCTCCCCGAACGCCCCACCGACCTGCCCACCTCGTCGTGGTTCCGAGCCGCGTGGCGCACGATCCGCGAATTCAAGGAGGACGACCTCAACATCTGGGCGGCCGCGCTCACCTATCAGAGCGTGTTGTCGATCTTCCCCGCCCTGCTGGTCGTGGTCTCCCTGGTCGGCCTGGCCGGCCGCTCCGCCACCGACGCGCTGACCGAGAACGTGCAGAACGTGGCGCCCACCGAAACGCACCAGATCGTGATCAACGCGATCCAGAACCTCGAGAACAGCCGCGGTGCCGCCGGCCCGCTGGCCCTGGCCGGCCTGGGCCTGGCGCTGTGGTCGGCGTCCGGTTACGTGGCCGCGTTCATGCGCGCGTGCAACACGATCTACGACGTGCCCGAGGGCCGGCCGCTGTGGAAGACGGTGCCCACCCGGATCGCGGTCACCGTGGTGACCCTGGTGTTGCTGTCGGTCTGCGCGATCGCGGTGGTGTTCACCGGCTCGCTGGCCAAACAGGCGGGGCACGCGCTGGGCGTGGGCGAGGCCGGCGTGCTGCTGTGGGACTACGCGAAGTGGCCGGTGCTGATCGTGGTGGTCAACTTCCTGTTCGCGCTGCTGTATTGGGCCGCGCCGAACGCCAAGCAGGGCTTTCGCTGGATCACTCCCGGCGGCGTGCTCGCGGTGCTGTTGTGGGCGCTGTTCTCCGCCGCGTTCGCGTACTACGTGGCCAACTTCAGCACCTACAACAAGACCTACGGCACGCTCGCCGCGGTGATCGTGTTCCTGGTCTGGCTGTGGCTGACCAACATGGCGATCCTGCTCGGCGCGGAGTACAACGCGGAGATGGAGCGGGCCCGCGCGATCGCCGGCGGCCACCCGCCGACTCTGGAGCCGTACGTCCGGATGCGCGACACGCCCAAACCCAAGGGCGCCTGGAAGCGCTGGTTCCGCTTCGGCCGCACACCCGGGGCCACGCGGGAGGGCGAGGAGTAGACAATCGAGGGCATGGACAAGATCCGGCCCGCGTACGAGGAACTGGGCGCCGAGGGCTTCTACGCCTCACATGGTGCGCGGTACCGCAATCCGCACGAGCCCCGCGTCCGGGCGGTGCTGGCCGAGGTACTGGCCGAGCCGTCGGCCGCCGAGCCGGAACTGCTGGACACCGTGCTCGACCTGGCGTGCGGCAGCGGCGAGGCCACCCTCGCGCTGCGCGAACTCGGCGCGCGCGAGGTCACCGGCGTCGACCCGTACACCGGCGTCGCCTACCGCGAGCGCACCGGGCGCGACGCCGAGCCGTTGCGGTTCGAGCAGGTGGCGGCGGGCGCGCTGACGGGTCGCACGTACTCGCTCGTGGTGTGCAGCTACGCGCTGCACCTGCTCGCGGAGTCCCGGCTGCCCGCGCTGGCGTACGCGTTGACCGAGGTCACGTCCGCGTTCGTTGTGGTGACTCCGCACAAGCGTCCGGTGCTGCGGCCGGAGTGGGGATGGCACCTGCGGCGGGAACTGGTCGTGGATCGGGCCCGGGCCCGGCTGTATCGGACTTCGCCCGAGCCCGTCTGGGCGACTGGGCGACGGTGACACCGGCGCTGGCGATGACCACCAGCGCGATGCCCCCGATCTGGATCAGTACCAGCGACTGATGCAGGACGACGAAGCCGGCGATCGCGGCCACGGCCGGCTCCAGACTGGCCAGCAGCCCGAACGTCGCGGTCGGCAGGTGCTTCATCGCGAGCATCTCGAAGCTGTACGGCAGCGCCGAGGACAGCAGCGCGACGCACAGGCCGAGGCCCAGCACCTTGGGCTCGAACAGCGCGGTACCGGCGGAGGTCACGCCGAACGGGGTGACCAGGACCGCGGCGACCGCGAAGCCGAGCGCCAAGCCCTCGATGCCGTCGAAACGCTTGGAGATCTTCGAGGCGACCACGATGTAGCCGGCCCAACAGGCCGCCGCAGCCATCACGAAGGCGACGCCGACCGGGTCCAGACCGCTGAAGCCGCCGCGGCCCAGGAGCAGCACGCCGCCGGCGGCGAGCACGATCCACACCATGTCGCGCAGCCGCCGGGACAACACCACGGCCAGACCGAGCGGGCCGAGGAACTCGAGGGTGACGGCCGGGCCCAGCGGCAGCCGGGCGATGGCCTCGTAGAAGAACATGTTCATGCCGGCGAACATCACGCCCAGGCCGACCACCACGAGCCAGTCCGCACGGGTGCGCCCGCGCAGTCGCGGCCGGCAGAACGCGAGCAGCATGGTCGCGGCCAGCACCAGCCGCAGGGTGACCGCGCCGGCCGGGCCCACGTACGGGAACAGCCGGGCCGCGAAGGCGGCGCCGAACTGGATCGAGCACGCGCTCGCCAGCACCAGCAACACCGCGCGACCCTGCGCTCCCGGCCGGAGCCGGTCGACGAATGCGGGTAGCGCTCGCGAGGTCGCGTCGGCGGTGGTGCGGGAGGTCATTCTCCGACACTACGGACATCGTCAAGCCACTTCACGCGCCGGCCCCGGCGTCGGCGGCATTCCGATCCCGCACCACCTTGCGCAGGGTCTCGGGCACCGGACCCAGGCCGGCCTCCAACTCGCGGATCCGGCCCTTGGCGGCCCGGCGTTCCCGACCGCCCAGCACCACGCGCAGTTGGCCCTCGAAGGCCAGCGCGGCGAGCGCGGCGTCCGCCGCCGGGACGCGCGTGATCGGCTGGGTGCCCTTGAGCGCACCCCACATCGCCTTGGTCGCCTCGGTCCGCAGGCGCGGTTGGCGCAGGACGATGCGTCGGGTCGGGATGATGCCCAGCAGGCGGTACGTCTCGTACCTGATCAACCGCTCGCGTTCGAGGTGGGCACCGACTCGGCCGACGGCCTGTCGCGCGCCCTTCTTGACCCAGTGGCGCCACCGGTGCGCTCGCTCGCTCGCGGTGATCCTGGCCAGCAGGTCGGCAGCCAGATCGCAGTGCGCGACGACGGTGCCCCGGCGGGCGGTCACCGTCACCTTTCCGTCGTCGTCACGGATCAGGCCCCGCTCGTACAGGTCGTACAGGGCCGCCGCCTGGAGCGTCACCCCCAGGTGCGCCCGGCTCAGCAGTCGGCGTCGCTCGGGACTGTAGGCGAGCAGGAACACTTGCCGGGCCATGGAAACGTTCATGTCGACCTCCAGGGACTGGTTCACGTCGGCCTCCTCGGCGCCAGGACGTCACATCGTCGTCGGGGTTGTCGTCACGGCGCGGTACCGAGGTCGCCAGGGTCGCCACGGCGGCCACCACGCCGACCAGCACCGCCAGGGTCGCCTCGATCGCCACCGTCGCCTCCGCCGGGCTCGGTATCGGATACGGACTCGGAGGACCCGGGCTCGGGTTCGGAGGACTCGGGTTCGGAGGACTCGGGCTCGGAGGACTCGGACTCGGAGGACTCGGACTCGGAGGACTCCGACTCGCGGAACGCGGACTCGGGCTCCGAAGACCGGGACTCGCGGGACGCGGGCCCGGAGGACGCGGGGTCGGCCTTGGGTGGTCGGCCCCGGCGGGCCGGACGGCCGGCGTTGCCCGGCATCCGGCCCGCGTCGCCCAGCGAGCGCCGGAGCAGGAACTCGATCTGCGCGTTGGTGCTGCGCAGTTCGTCCGCCGCCCATTTGGCGATCGCGTCGTGCACCGCGGGGTCCAGTCGGAGCAGGATCTTCTTGCGCTCGGTCACGAGGACCGACTACGCGTACAGGGAACCGGTGTTGACCACCGGCTGGGTGGCCTGTTCGCTGCACAACACCACGAGCAGGTTGCTGACCATCGCCGCGCGGCGGTCGTCGTCCAGTTCCACCATGTCGCCCTCCTCGAGCCGGGTCAGTGCAAGTTCGACCATGCCCACCGCGCCCTCGACGATCCGCTGCCGGGCCGCGACCACCGCACCCGCCTGCTGGCGGCGCAACATCGCCTGGGCGATCTCCGGCGCGTAGGCCAGTCGGGTGATCCGCGACTCGACCACGCTGACCCCGGCGGAGGCAACCCGCGCGCCGATCTCGGCGGAGAGCTTGCCGGTGATCTCGTCGGCGTTGTCGCGCAGCGACATGCCGCCGTTGCCGTGGTCGTCGTACGGGTAGCTGTTGGCGATGTGCCGCACCGCGGTCTCGGTCTGGATCGCGACGAACTCCTCGAAGTCGTCCACCTCGAACCTGGCCTGCGCGGTGTCCTTGACCTGCCACACCACGACCGCGGCGATCTCGATCGGGTTGCCGTCGTTGTCGTTGACCTTGGCGGTCTGCGTCTCGTGGTTGCGGATGCGGGTGGAGATCTTGGTGCGGTTGGTGAACGGGTTCACCCAGCGCAGGCCGTCCTTGCGCAGCGTGCCCTTGTAGTGCCCGAACAACTGGAGCACCCGGGCCTCGCCGGGGGCGACGGTGGTCAGCCCCAGCAGGGAGAACAGCGACACGACGATGATCACGATGCCCGCGGTGATGCCCGCGGCCTTCTGTCCGCCGTGCTGCAGTGCGCCGAAGACGGTGAGCCCTACGCCGCCGCCTACGCAGAGCAGACCGACCGTGAGCGCGGACAGCCCGGGGGCGCCGGTCACCAACTTCTCCCGGACCTGGGGGGCCGGCATTTCCACAATGGTCTCGGAGCCGATGTTGCTCATGAGGTCACTCCCCGATCGCTTCGATGTGCCATCACCACCATAGCAAAGTGATATCACTTTTAGGCAAGGGAGAAACCTCGATCGTGCCCGCGGCCCGGCCGGTCGTCCGTGTGGGCGGCCCGTCGATCAGCCGAGCGACTTGATCGTGGTGCCGTTGCGGACGTTGGCCGCCAGCGCCGGCGCGGGCGGAAGCGCGCCGGGAGGGGCCTTGATCACGAGTTGCCGGGCGTCGGCGGAGCCGGTGACCGAGCCGGACGCGCTCACCTTGACCACGTCGCGGGTGCCCGCCGCGACCAGATACCAGGTGCCGGTGCGCGAGCGCCACCAGGTCGAGGTGACGATGTCGTTGCCGGAGCGGCTGCACGCGGGCGAATCGGTGAGCCGGTTGACGGTCTGCGCGCCGGTCGCGCTCGCCCCCGGCGGCAGGAACTGGACCACGACGTCACCGCCGCCCCTGCGGTCGAACGCGTGCAGGCACGACCACATCGCCTCCCCCGCGGACTCGGGCAGGTCGAAATGCGCGAACTCCCAGTTGTTGACCAGCCGCAGGCCCCGTCCGCGCAGCGTGGCCAACGCGCACGCGGTCCGCGACCAGGTGTTGAGGGCGCGTTCACTGGAGGCGGCTTCGGAGGGGCGACCGGTGTGGAAGTAGTCCGGCGGCGGCATGTAGGTCAGGTGCGTGGCGGTCAGTTCGCCCAGGTCCGCGAGCAGGTAGGGGTGGTTGTCGGCGGCGCGCCCGGACAGCAGTTCGAGCACGGGTACGGTGGCGCAGTCCTTCGCGGCGGTGCCGAGATCGGGCATCGGGGCGGTGATGCCGCCGGTGATCGCGAGCGGCTTGCCCTTGTCCTCGGGACGACGCAGGTCGCGCACGGCGGCCTCGTCGACCCAGGGCGCGAGCAGCATGCGCACGCCGGCCGGGTCGCGGCGCAGCACCACGGCGGAAGCGGAGCGCTCGTCCGAGTCGTCGGACGAGGCGACGTCGAGTCGGTGTCGGCCGTGCTCCTCGGTGTAGCGGGCCAGGCGCGTGCCGTCGGCGAGCAACACCACGGCGGCGCCCGCGACGTCACCCGCATACAGCAGGCGTGGGGTGCCCGACGGCGGGCCCACCGCGGCGTCCGGGCCGAGGGTGACGGGGGTGCCGTCTTCGGGATCGGTCCATGCCCGGACCGCGCGCCGGGTCAGCGCCTCGTCACCGGCCCGGGCGCCTCGGGTGGACCAGACCTCGAAGTCGAGCCGGGTCGTGGTGTTCCAGGCACCGGCCGGGATCGATCGCGGCGGCCCGGCGACCACCTGCGCGGCGGGTGCGGCCTGGTCGCTCCGGCCGCGGTCGCCCGAGGGAGCGGTGCGGTCGGTCGCGTACCAGGCGATCATCGCGATCGCGCCGGTCGAGGCGAGTACGCCCAGCGCGGTGCGCCGGCGTCGGCGGCGGCGCAGCAGGTCCGAGGGGCTGGCCCGGAGCGTGCACGGGTCGAACTGGTCGGCGCGCAGCAGCCGGTCGGCCGCTAACCCGGGGCCGGCCGGAGCCTCGACCGGGCGCAGCGCGGGCTCGGCGGTATCCGCCTCGGCCTCGGCGGCCAGGACGTCCTCGACACCGGCGGCGAGCAGGAGTTCGGCCACCTCGATGGGGTCGAGGCCGTCCAGCGCGCGCAGCACGAGGACCGCGCGGGCGGGGCCGGACAGTCGGCCGAGCGCCTGCTCGATCGCCAACGCGTCCGCGCCGCCGGTCGGCGGGAACAGGCGCAGCCCCCAGACCTGCGGCAGCAGCACCCGGCGCCGGGTGGAACGATTCAGGCGCAGCGCGCCGCGCACGACGCGCAGCCGGAGCAGGTCGGCGTCGCTCATGTCCGCGCCGTCGGGGCCGCCGGCACCGCGTCCGAGGTCGCGCAGTCGGCCCGGCAGCGCGTCCTGGACCAGGGCGTGCGCGGCCAGCACCCGTCGGTGCCGCTCCATCGTGGGTGGCAGGATCAGGTAGGCGAGCCGGACGAGTTCGGGGTAGCGCCCGACCAGCAGGGCCTCGGTGCGGCGCACCGCCCCCTGGTCCAGCCGGCGTCGGCACAGCTCGACGAGGTCGACCCGGGTGCGGCGGATGCGGCCCAGGGCACTGCGGTCGGTGTGCCCGGCGCGGTCGTCGGGACCGCCGTGGTCGGCTTGCGAGCCGCGGCCGTTCGGGTCGGGTCGGGTCGCCGGGTCCGGTGTGTTCTCGTCGCCGCCGTGTCGCATGTGTGGCCCCCTTTTCGCCGCGCCTTCGTCGGCTCCCGCGAATCGGTACGGGGCCCGTGCGCACGATGGCCAACGAGCACCACCCGGAGGGGTCACACATAGTACGAACATCTCTTTTTATGTCGTTTTTTGCTCGAAGCGATCGGCTTCGACGCGGCCGGGCGGCCAGGTCGGATCACCCGGGTCCGACGAAGCCCGATTCGTAGGCCGCGATCACCGCCTGGGTGCGGTCGCGGGCACCCAACTTGCCCAGCAGCGCGCTCACATGACTCTTGACCGTCTCGGTGCCCAGGAACAACTCGGCGGCGATCTCGGCGTTGTTCAGCCCCCGGGCCATCGCCCGCAGCACCTCGGCCTCGCGGTCGGTCAGGTTGGCCCGGGCCACCGCGTCGGCGCGGGCCGCGTTCCGGTGGCGCTCGACCAACGCCCGTAGCTTGGCCGGGAACAGCAGCGAGTCCCCGGTGGCCAGCGCCCGCACCGCTCCGGTGATCTCGTCCGGACGGGCCCGCTTGAGCAGGAAGCCGTGCGCTCCCACCCGCAACGCCTCGTAGACGTACTCGTCGTTCTCGAAGGTGGTCATGATCAGGATCTTGGGCGGCTGGTCGAGATGGGCGAGCAGATCCCGGGTGGCCTGGATGCCGTCCACGCGCGGCATGCGCACATCCATCACGAGCACGTCCGGGCGCAGCGAACGCACCAGCGAGAGCACGCCCGCTCCGTCGTCGGCCTCGCCCACGACCTCGAAATCGGGCTGCGCGCCCAGGATGGCCCGCAGGCCCGCCCGAACCAGTTCGTCGTCGTCCACCAGCATGATCGTGATCGTCACGACGCCCACCGTAGAGGTAGCCGCACGTGCACCCGCCAGTAGCCGTCCTGGGGGCCGGCGGTGGCCTCGCCGCCGAGCAACGCGGCCCGCTCGCGAATCCCGCGCAGCCCGCTGCCGCTGCCCGCGCCGACCACCGATCGCTCCGCACCGGCGGCGGGTGCGCTGTTCAGCACGGTCAACTCGACGTCGTGGTCGTCCACCGCCACGGTGACGTCGACCGGAACCGGGCCCGCGTGCCGCAGCACGTTGGTGAGCGACTCCTGCACGATGCGATAACCCTCGCGCGAGATCACCGCCGGCACCGCGTCGAGGGCGCCCGATATCCGCAGTGCGACCGAGGCGCCCGCGCCGCGCGTGGTGTCGACCAGCGTCTTGACCTCGGGCAGGCCCGGCCGGGGCGCGGCCGGCTCCGGCGCGTCGCGCAGCAGCAACAACATGCGTTCGAGATCCTCCAGGGCCTGCCGACCGGTCTCCTCGATCGCCTCGAGTGCCCGGTCCGCGAAGCCGGGGTCGGTGTCGAGCAGTTGCCGGGCGGCGCCGGCCTGGAGCACCGTCACCGACAACGCGTGGCCGATCGAGTCGTGCAGCTCTCGGGCGAGCCGATTGTGTTCGAGCAGTTGCTCGGTCCGACGCTCGGCTATCGCGAGCCGCTCGCTCGCGGACGGCCCGAGCAGCTTGGTACCGAGCCGGGTCAGCAGCCAACCCACGCCCGCCAGGTAGTAGATCGCCGCGACGATGACGAGCAGGCCGAGCGGGATCAACCACCAGTGCCCGGCACCGCCCGCGAAGGTGAGCCCGCTGAACTTCAAGCCCCCGTCCGTGGCCGGTGCCACGATCATCGCGATCCCGGTGAACACCGCCTGGCCCACGACCGCGAGGCCGAGCCAGGCCAGTTCGACCCGCAGCACCAGCCACAGTGCGGTGCGCCACCGATCCGCCCATCCCTGGGACCGGGTCACCGCGATGTCGCTCTCGTCGCCGGGGCGCAGCAGCAGCCGAGCCAGGAAGCCCTCGAACCGGCGCGCCTCGGCGAGCAGCCCGAACGCCACCAGGATCGGAATCGGGGCGGTCAGCAGTGCGAGCCCGTCGGCGACCCCGCCGTTGTCCTCCAGGCCGGGATACACCAGAGCGACCGCAACGCCCAGCGCCAGCGCCGTGAACAGGTGGAAGCCACGCGTGTAGGTGCTCCCCGCGACGAGCGGGTGGGCGAGGCGGGCGAGCGAGGTGCGAAGCGGCGCGATCCGGGACATGCCGCCATCCTGCCGGGTCGTCGTGCGCGCGGCCTCCCCCACCCGGGGGAGACCGTCCCCACGGTCGGGGGATCCGACGCAGGGCTCCCGAATCGCAGTCTTGAGGCACCGCAGCAACCGGGCGGTGAGACCACTCCGAGGCAGCAGAGGGAGCACCGCAGATGATCCGCATCCGGAACCTGACCAAGCGTTACGGCGACGTTCTCGCGGTCGACGACCTCGACTTCGAGGTCGCCGCAGGCACGGTGACCGGCTTCCTCGGGCCCAACGGCGCGGGCAAGTCCACCACCCTGCGGATGGTGCTGGGTCTGGACCGGCCCACCTCCGGAACCGCCACCGTCGGCGGCCGGGTCTACGGCGAGCTGCGCGAGCCGCTGCGCCATGTGGGAGCGCTGCTCGACGCGGGAGCGGTGCACCGACGCCGCCGGGGCCGCGACCACCTGCTCTACCTCGCGCGGTCCAATCGCATACCGGACTCCCGGGTGGACGAGGTGTTGGACCGGGTCGGCCTGACCGACGCGGCCCGGCGCCGGGCCGGCACCTACTCGCTCGGGATGCGCCAGCGCCTGGGCATCGCCGCCGCGCTGCTGGGCGATCCGCAGGTGCTGATCTTCGACGAACCGGTCAACGGGCTCGACCCGGAGGGCATCCGGTGGATCCGCGACCTGATCCGGTCGCTGGCCGCCGAGGGACGCACGGTGTTCCTCTCCAGCCACCTCATGAGCGAGATGGCGCTGACCGCCGGACACCTCGTGGTGATCGCCGGCGGGCGCCTGTTGGCCGACACCTCGATGACCGAGTTCGTCGGCGAGGGCGAGTCCTTGGAAGACGTCTATCTCCGGCTGACCGCCGGACACGAACAGTTCGTGGGAGGTGGCCGCGCATGAGCACGGCAAGCACGGCAACGACACAGGCGCGCGACTCGTTCCCGGCGGCGCTGCACGCCGAGTGGACCAAGATCCGCACAGTGCCCTCGACCCGGTGGTTGCCGGTGGTCGTGGTGCTGCTGACCGTCGGCGTCGGCGCACTGGTCGACGCGTTCGTCGCCGAGGGCCAACGCCGCGAGGACGGCACGGAATACGACCCCTTCACGCTCGTGCACTACGGCGTCAACCTCGGCCAGATAGCACTGGTGGCCTTCGCGGTGCTGGCCGTGGCGGGCGAGTACGGCAGCGGCACCATCCACGCCTCGCTCGCGGCGGTGCCCGATCGCCGCGTGTTCGCCGCCGCGAAGTTGACCGTGATCACCGCGGTGGCACTGGTCACGGGCGTCGTCTCCAGCCTTGCGTGCACGCTGGCGGCCCGGGTGTTCCTCCCCGCCGGCGACATCTCGCTGACCACCGCGGAGACCTGGCGCACGGCCTTCGGCCAGGGGGCCTATCTGGTGCTGCTGGCGGTCATCTGCGCCGGCGTCACCTTCGTGCTGCGCACGCCGATGGCCTCGATGGGTCTGCTGATACCGCTGATCCTGCTGGGCACCGCGGCGCTCACCGCGATACCCGGCGTGCGCGAGGCGGCCAGATTCCTGCCGGACCGGGCCGGGCAACGCATCATGCGGCTGCGCGACTTCAACGCCTACGAACTCGACCCGTGGGCGGGCCTGGGGGTGATGGCGCTGTGGGCGATCGCCGCGGCGGCCACCGCGCTGATCGTGGTGCGCCGGCGCGACGCCTGACCCCGAGCGCAACCCTTCGATTACCCACGGTCACTTGTGGGCATTCCAGAGCCCATGTCCAGATGGCGGCGGCGCGAGGCGGCAGCAGGGGAACCCCTGCCGCCCACGCGCCGCAACACCGAACTCCTGCTGCTCGTCTTCGCGGTCCTGGTCCCCGTCTGCGCCTATGCCAACGTCGGCCTGGCCAAACACGGCTCCATTCCCCAGGACACCGCGAAGTACGGCCTCGGGCTGGGTTTCCTGGTCCTGGTCGCCCACCTTCTGGTGCGCCGCTTCGCGCCGTACGCCGATCCGGTGCTGCTGCCGATCGCCGCGCTGCTCAACGGCCTGGGCCTGGTGCTGATCTACCGGCTCGATCTGGAGACGCCGAAGGTGCAGGCCGCGTCCTCGCAACTGATGTGGTCGGCCATCGGGGTGATCCTGTTCGCGGTGGTGATGATCGCCGTGCGCGACCACCGCGCCCTGGGTAAATACTCCTACCTCGCGGCCACCGTGGCACTGTTCCTGATGATCGTCCCGGTCTTCTTCCCGGCCATCAACGGCGCGAAGGTGTGGATCCGGCTCGGCCCGTTCTCATTGCAGCCCGGCGAGTTCGCCAAGATCATCCTGGTCGTCTTCTTCGCGTCCTACCTGGCCACCACGCGCGAGACACTGATGATGATCGGGCGCCGATTCTGCGGCGTGAACCTGCCCCGCGGTCGCGACCTGGGTCCGGTCGTCGCGGTGTGGCTGGCCTCGGTCGGCATCCTGGTGCTGGAACGCGATCTGGGCACGTCCCTGCTCTACTTCGGCGCGTTCGTGGTGATGCTCTACGTGGCGACCGCCCGGATCGGTTGGATCCTGGTCGGCCTGATCCTGATCGCCCTCGGCGCGTTCGTCGTCGGTTCCGCGGAACCTCACGTGCACCTTCGCGTGCAGAATTGGCTGGACCCGTTCGCGAGCATCCACGCGGGGCTGGGGCCGGGCCAACTCGCCCAGTCGCTGTTCTGTTTCGCGGCCGGCGGCCTGCTCGGCGCCGGACTCGGACTCGGCCACTCGATCCTGGTCGGCTTCGCCGCCAAGAGCGACTTCATCCTCGCCACGGTCGGCGAGGAACTCGGACTCACCGGCCTCGCCGCGCTGTTCGTGCTCTACGCGCTGCTGGTCGCGCGCGGCTTCCGGGCCGGCCTGACCGCGCCGGACGCGTTCGGCTCACTGCTCGCGTACGGGCTCTCCGCCGTCCTGGCGATCCAGGTGTTCGTGGTCGCGGGCGGGGTGACCGCGCTGATCCCGCTCACCGGCATGACCATGCCCTTCCTCGCCCAGGGCGGCTCGTCCGTGGTGACCAACTGGGCACTGATCGCGCTGCTGATGAAGGTCAGCGACCGCGGCCGCCGACCACTCGCGCCGATCGACGAACCGGCCCCGCTGCCCGAGGAGGTGCCCGCGTGATCGTCACCGCCCGACGAGCCGCCGGATTCTGCCTGCTGCTGCTCCTGGCACTGCTCGGCAACGCGACCTGGCTCCAGGCGCACAAGGCCGACGCCTACGACCACATGACGGGCAACCGCCGCCCGCAGATCGTCCGCTACCAGGAGCCGCGCGGCGACATCCTGGTCGCCGACCGGCCGATCACCGGTTCCCCGCACATGGACGCCTCCTCCGACCTGGCCTACGGCCGCAGCTACACCGACGGCCCGCTCTACGCGCCGGTCACCGGCTACGCGTCCCAGCTCTACGGGACCACACTGCTCGAAGGCGTCGAGGACGACCTGCTCGCCGGCACCGATCCGCGCCTGGGCGCGTGGCCGGTGATCACCGCCGTCACCCGCAAGCGCAGCCCCGCCGGCAATGTGGCCACCACGATCCTGCCCGCCGCCCAACAGGCCGCGTTCGCCGGTCTCGCGAGCACCGGCAACAAGGGCGCCGCGGTCGCGATCGACCCCACCACCGGCGCGATCCTGGCGCTGGTCAGCACCCCCTCCTACGACCCGGGCAGGCTCGCCGCCGCGAACAAGGCGACCCGTACCGCGTGGACCGCGCTGGACACCGACCCCGACCGCCCGATGCTCAACCGGGCCCTGCGCGAGACCTATCCCCCGGGCTCCACCTTCAAGGTGGTCACCGCCGCCGCCGCGCTCGGCTCCGGCACGGTCGCCGACCCCGACGAACCGACCGAATCACCCGACCCCTACCCCCTGCCCGAAACGCAGACGCGCCTGGGCAACGAGGCCAACGGCTGCCGCAACGCGTCGCTGCGGCACGCCCTGTCGGTGTCCTGCAACACCGTGTTCGCCAAGCTCGGGGTCGACATGGGCGCCGAGGTGATGCGCCGTCAGGCCAAAGCGTTCGGCTTCGGCGACCCGAAACTGCGCATCCCGGTCGCGGTCACCGAGAGCGTGTTCCCGAGGAGCCCCGACCGCCCGCAAACAGCGCTGTCCTCGATCGGCCAGTTCGACACACGGGCCACCCCGCTCCAGATGGCGATGGTCGCCGCCGGCATCGCCAACGACGGCGACGTGATGCGGCCGTATCTGGTCGAACGACTCACCCGCGGCGACGGCAGCACCGTGCAGGCAACCCACCACGAGACCCTGGCCCGCGCGGTCTCCCCGCCGGTCGCACGCCAACTCCAGAAGATGATGCAGGACGTGGTCACCAACGGCACCGGCGGCAACGCTCGGATCGACGGCGCGATCGTCGGCGGCAAGACCGGCACCGCCCAGCACGGCGAACGCAACCGGGCCGTGCCCTACGCGTGGTTCATCGCGTACGCCAAGGCCGACGCCGACGCCAAACCCGCCGTCGCGGTCGCCGTCGTGGTCGAGGACGGCGCGGCCGACCGCGCCGACATCACCGGCGGCGGCCTCGCCGCCCCGATCGCGAAGGCGGTGATGTCCGCCGTGCTCGCGCGGTGACCACGAGACCACAGGGCGCGAGCACCGATCGGTCGGCTCCTCCGGCAGTCCGGCCGGCACACCCGAGCGGTCAGCCCTTGCGCAGCCCGGCCAGCACTCGATCGATGACCTGTCCCACCTCGCGCCGCGCGAGCGCCGGATCCGCGGCGCGCGCGGTGTACATGCTCGCCTCGGAGATCAACGACGCCAACAACCGGGCCAGCGGCGGCACCGGCAGTTCGTCGATCTCGCCGTTGTCCATCGCCTGTCGCAGCCACGCCGCGAGCAGCCCGTGTCCGTGCTCGTCCACCAGCGCGTCCCAGGACCCCGGCCCGAGCACCGCCGGCCCGTCCACCAGCACGATCCGCTGGAAGTCCCCGGTCGTGCACACGTCCAGGAACGACTGGAATCCGTGTCGCAACTGATCCCACGGTTCGCTGGGGTGGTCCTGGGCATGACGCATCTCGTGGGCGACCAGCGTCTGGGCCGCGTCCGCCGCGACGGTCTCCATCACCGCGCGGAACAGATCGGCCTTGTCCTTGAAGTGGTGGTACAGCGCGCCCCGGGTGACCCGGGCCCTGGCCACGATCTCCTCGGTGCCGGTCTGCGCGTATCCCTGGGTCGCGAACAACTCACGTGCCGCTGCCAGCAGGGCCGCGCGGGTGTCCGCGACATGTTGTGCCCGACGCGTGACCGCCATACAACCCCCACGTGACGTACAGCCTGTATGTTGAAGATGTTGTCATCATCGGGCACACCCGGGCAACGACGCCACGCCGAGTCGAGTTTCAGCGGACGCCGACGCCCCCGGGTTCGGGGATAGAGAGGACGCGACGGTCATGGGCCTGCCGCTGAACCTGGCTGTGAAAATCGGCACTCATCTGGTCAAGCAGAAGATCAAGCGGGTCGACAAGTTCGCGATGATCGTGGAGGTCGAGCCGCTGTTCGCCTGCAACCTCAAGTGCGGCGGCTGCGGCAAGATCCAGCAACCGCACGATGTGCTGCGCAAGCGCATGTCGGTCGAGCAGGCCGTCGCGGCCGTCGAGGAGTGCGGCGCTCCGATGGTGTCGCTGGCCGGCGGCGAGCCGCTGATGCACAAGCAGATCGACCAGATCGTCGAGGAACTGCTCAAGCGCAAGAAGTTCGTGATCATCTGCACCAACGCCGTGCTGCTGCCCAAGCACCTGCACAAGTTCAAGCCGAACAAGAACTTCGCGTGGATGGTGCACATCGACGGCCTGCGCGAGAAGCACGACCAGGCGGTGGACAAGGAAGGCGTCTTCGACGAGGCCGTGGCCGCGGTCAAGATGGCCAAGGCCGCCGGATTCCAGGTCTACACGAACAGCACGTTCTTCAACACGGACTCCCCCGAGAGCATCGTGGACGTGCTCAACTTCCTCAACGACGACCTCAAGGTCGACCGGATCCAGATCTCCCCGGCCTACGCCTACGAGAAGGCCCCGGTGCAGAACCGCTTCCTGGGCGTCGAGCAGACCCGGAAGTTGTTCGCCTCCGCCTTCGCCGGTGGCAACCGCAAGAAGTGGCGGCTCAACCACTCCGCGCTCTTCCTCGACTTCCTCGAGGGCAAGCGCGACTTCGAGTGCACGCCGTGGGCCATCCCGTCCTACTCTCTGCTCGGCTGGCAGCAGCCGTGCTACCTGATGGGCGACGGCTACGTGCAGAGCTACAAGGAATTGCTCACCGACACCGAGTGGGAGAACTACGGCCGCGGCAAGGACCCGCGCTGCGACAACTGCATGGCCCACTGCGGCTACGAGCCGACCGCCGTCCTGGCCACGATGGGCTCCCTCAAGGAAAGCCTGCGCGCGGTCGTCGCCGGCTGAGCACCGGGGTCGGCGAAGCGAACGACGCTCCGCCGACCCCGCCGCGCTCAGTCGCGCGCGTGCTCCCACGGCCAACCGGCGTCGCGTCCCCGCGCCATCAGGTCGAGCATGGTGAACATCCGGTCGCTGAATCCGCCGATCTCGTGGCGGTTCGGCGTACCGACCTCGATCGAGGTCGCGGCGTAGCCGGTGGTGTCGACCCCGAACATCGGCACCGTCGCGGGTATCGCGTCCGACACCGAGATCCCGGTCCCGCCGGACGAGCGGCCGCCGTATCCGGGGTGGGCGAACGCCTGCATATCGGAGATGATCACCACCCGCTCGTGCCCCCGGTAGGCCGCCCGCAGCGCCGCGACGGTCTCGGTGCCGTGTCCGACCTCGCCGATCCGCGCGGTGAACGCCTCGATGTCGCGCAGCACGGATCCGCCCCGGGTGAGCCTGTGCTCGAAGTGTCCGTCGGCGTAACCGACCAGGTCCACCGCGTTGCCCCGGCGCGCGAGCACCGCGCCGAACAGCGCACCGACGTCGACGTGCCGGACCTGCGAGCGCGCGGAGACCGGCGACGTCATGCTGGCGGACGTGTCGACCAGGACGAGCGTGCGGCCGGTCAGCGCGGGCACGTTCGCGCACGACGCGTTCAGCGCCACATCCAGCGCGTGCCCCCAGCGCAGCGACGGCGCCGCGCGGTGGGCGGACAGGAACCGGTACGGGAACTGCCGGGACCGGGCCACCTGTTCGGGGTCGGCCAGCCGCTCCGCGACCTGTGCCGCGACGTGGTCCGGCACCCCCGCCTCGTCCAGGTTGCGCAGATTGCGCAGCAGCGCCATGTAACCCATCGACGGCACTAGGGCCGACCACAGCTCCGCCCTGTCCACCCGCGCCCCCGCGAGCGACAGCGCGTCCTCCCACGTCATGCCGGCCGCCGCCAACGCGTCCGCGTCCAGCAGCACCCGCGGGTCCGAGGCCGCGGCGGCGCGCAACCCGGCGTTGGCCGTCACCATGCGCAGGGCGGCGGACGGCACGGCCTCGTCCGGGTGGTGGCGCCGATCGAGCGCGTAGCCGAACAACTCGCCCTGCCACGGCTTGTCCGCCGCGGGCGCGGCGTGGACCAGGTTCAGCACGTCGGCGAACCGGTAGCCCTTGGACGCGGTGTCGTACTTGAGCAGTGAGCGTTCGCCGTACAGGCGGCGGACGGCGTCCGCGACACCGCGCTTGATCGGCTTGGGAATGGCGCGGCCGTAGTGCGAGGTCCAGTAGCCGATCAGCTCGCCCGGCTCGTCCGCACGCTGTAGCGCGGCGTCGACGACCAGGCGCGAGTACCCGGGTACGGCCGGCGCGCCCGCGTCCAGGCGGGCCTTGACCGTCTCGGCCGCCGCGACCAGGGCGGCGCTGCGCATGTTCGCCTCGCCACGCAGCCACCGCACGAACTCGACCATCCAGGCCGGGTGTTCCACCGCGACGGTGCGCACGAGCGCGGTGAAGCGGTCGTCCCGGACACCGGCGCTCTCGTAGAACGTGTCGTTGCCGACCATGTTCACGACCGCGAGCATGAGCAACTCGCCGCGTGTGTCGCGGGTATAGGCGGCGCCACCCTCGTGGGTCGTGGTGCGGCCGGTGGTGGTGATCGGATCGGCGGCACGCGGGCGCGCCGAACGGGTGTTGTAGCGAGACATGAGGTGGCCCCCGGAGGGTGGGGGAAGGGTCGAACGTCGCGAGGGTGCCCGAGATCAGGGCGGCCGGGCTTCAGGGCGCTCTACCCTTGAGCTACCGACGACCCGAGGGCCGCCGACCGGGATTCGAACCCGGAACTGGAAGAAATCCCGAACTGCGCACCGGGCACCCCACGACGTCGTCCTCCCGAGATCGAAAGCGACGACGGACACAGCCTGATGCTCTTCCATCTGAGCTACCTGCCGCCCTCGGGCGGCCGAGCGGGACTCGAACCCGCGACCATCAGATCCAGAAGGAACCGTCGTCTGCGCACCGGGAGGTGCGTATGAAATTGTCGAAATCCAAAGATCCGGAGATCAAAGCGGCAACGGTGGACTCGGTTTGAAGAAGTAACCGCTGCCCGCGCACCCGGACATCATCACCCTAGCCACGAACCCCGAAGCCGCCCACGGAATTTCCGGCCCGGGCGAGAGCCCACATGGCAGAGCCGGGTCCCCCGACAGCCCCTCCCGCCACACGTGCGGCACGCCGGGACGGGACGACCACGGGTGCGGCCCACCGTGTCGCCGTGCGCGCGAATCCGACCCTGAGTCATCGAGCCGTGATCGGCCGTGATCCGTCGGCGCGGCCACACCTTCGGGATGCCGCTCCGCACCGTCTCGTTCAGGCCCGCCCGCAGGGACCCCGCGCCGGGCAGCCCCTGTCACCGGGCGATGGCCGCCAAGGCGAGCGAAGACACGACATCCGTGAGTGCGATGCGCAGGGCACCCGCGCCGCAAAGGTCGATTGGGAAGCCCGGACACCCCTCACCGGCATCCGGGCTGCCACAACCTGATGAGTCGTCAGCGTACCGGAATCGTCGTTGACACGTGTCGCATGGGTCGCGTCCGAACCAAATCTTGACTCTTTCCGGCATGTGAGAACTGGCGTGTCGGGTAGATTCGCGCCGCTATCGGCCCACCACGGGGTCGAAGCGGCTCCGCGAGGCGCGTGTTCCGCGGGGTTGAAATGGGGGCTTGTCAGATGGTTCATCGTGTTCTTCGGCGTCTCGCCGGTCCGATTCTGCTCGCCGTGTTCGCGGCGGTCTTGACCGCCGTACCGGCCCAGGCCGCGTCCGCGCCGGCTCAGGCGCAGGTTCGCCAGGTTTCGTCCACGTCGGTATCCACGGGGCTCACCACGACCGGCGTGCAGACGGTCGCGGACACCTCGGCTCGGACCACGTCGCATCGGGCCGCCGCGCAGCAGAACCACCCGACCAAGAAGTCGAAGTCGAAGAAAAAGAAGAAGGGCTTCTTCAAGAAGGCCGGAAAGTTCATCTTCGGGATCATCGGCATCATCATCGTCGCGATCATCATCTTCTTCGTCTGGCGGGCACTCAAGCGCCGCAACTGAGACAGGCGCTCGCGAGCGATCGGCCCTCCCGGTCGCTCCGGAACACACCGCGCGCCCGGCCCATGTCCCTTGGGCCGGGCGCGCGGTCATTCGCTCCCGTCGCGGCGGAGGCACCTCCGCGACGCTCAGTGGTGCCACGACCGGTACTTGTCCGCATCGCGTGTATCGGCCGACCGCCCCACGGCCGACAGGGCACCGAGAACCACTGTGATCACCAGGAAAACCGCCAAAATCGTCATGCCCCAAGACTGCCCGATGCTTGCGCATACATCGAGTGGCAGGACTGCCTGATGGGCGCAATATCCTGCCATCTGGGGTCGACTGCCGGCATGCTGGACGCATGTTGCGCAACGTGGTCGCGATCGTTCAGGACGGCGTCGCACCCTTCGAACTCGGGGTGTTGTGCGAGGTATTCGGCATCGACCGGAGCGAGGAGGGCTGCCCGGTCTACGACTTCGCGGTGTGCGCGGTCACCCCCGGCCGGATCCGCACCAAGGCCGGTTACGACCTGTTCGCCGAACACGGCCTCGACCGGGTCGCGCACGCGGACCTGATCGCGATCCCCGCGGCCGCCGAGCACGACGAGAACGCGCTGCCCGATCCCCGGCTCCTGGACGCGCTGCGCGCCGCGGAGGCGCGCGGCGCGTGGATCATGAGCGTGTGCACCGGCGCGTTCACGCTGGGCCGGGCCGGCCTGCTCGACGGCCGCCGCTGCACGTCGCACTGGAAGTACACCGACCGTCTCGCCCGCATGTTCCCCCGGGCCGTCGTCGAGCCGGACGTGCTCTACGTCGAGGACCGCCGGGTGATCACCAGCGCAGGCACGGCCGCCGGCATCGACGCGTGCCTGCACCTGGTCCGCCTGGAGGACGGCACCCGCGTGGCCAACGCGATCGCCCGGCGCATGGTCGTCCCGCCGCACCGCGAGGGCGGCCAGGCGCAGTACATCTCCCGTCCCCTGCCCGAGCGGTCCGGCAGCCCACTCCAGGCCACGCTCACCTGGATGGAGCGGCACCTGGGCCGGGACGTGACGGTCGATCAGATGGCCGAACACGCGCTGATGTCACCGCGTACCTTCGCCCGCAGGTTCCAGCAGGAGATCGGCACCACGCCCTACGAGTGGCTCACCGCGCAGCGCGTGTTGCTGGCCCAGGAACTGCTGGAGGAGACCGACCTGCCGATCGACGCCGTCGCCGAACGCTCCGGCTTCGGCAGCGCCGCGACGCTGCGTCACCACTTCCTGCGCCGTCGCGGCACCACTCCGCAGAACTACCGCCGCACCTTCTGCCCGGGAAGCGCCACCGCGTGACGGCCGCCCGCGCACGCGGTGTCGTCGCCGCGCGGACACACCGGCACACCGCCGCACACATCGACGCATACACCGACGCGTCAATGCACGCCGACATATCGATGCACATCGAGGCATCGATTCACCAAAGCACGCAAGACGTTTCAAGCAAGAAACATCGAAAACGCATCGAAGACGCGTCCAAGACGGCGCGGTGCGTGCTCTCCGGAGCGGTTGTCGGCGCGGGCGCGTAACCTTCGTCCTTCGGCGGTCCGGCCCGACGCTCTCTTGCCCCTGTCGCGGTCGGGCCGTCGTCAGGTGAGCTTGGCGGCGGCGCGCAGCGCCCGCATGATCTTGAATCGGTTCGGCCCCAGCACCATCATCGGGTGCGCGTGCAGCGCGTGTATGGCGTTGCGTTCCGCCCGCACGGCCGCCGACCACTGACGGGTCAGTTCGGCGTCCAGCCGCCCGGGGTTCTCGCGCGCGAACGTCGTGACGACGTCGGCCGCGTGGTCGCGGTCCCGCTGGAGGGCAACCAGCTCAGCCGGATTTTCCGCCGGTTCATACATGCGGATCATCGTAGGTGGCAAGCCGCCCTCGACCTAGGACATGCGTGCGTCACACGTGCCGCGAATCCCGCGCCTCCTCCGTCTGCGCCTGCTCCCCGGCCGGCCCCCGCTCGTCGCGACCCGCCGCGCAGTACAGCGCGACCACGCCGCCCAGGACCGCCGTGGCGAGCAGGATCACCCGGTGGTCCACCACCGCCAACAGGCCCGCCACGCCGAGGATGGCGAACGCCGTCGGCGCGAACATCAGGGTCCCGGCGGTCGCCGCGACCCGCCCCACCAGATGCCCCGGCGTCTCCCGTTGCAGCACGGTCATCGCCGCCACGTGCACCGCGGGCAGCCCGAACCCGATCGCCACGCTCCCGGCCAGCACCACCGGCAGCCACTCCACCGCGCGCAACCCCACCCCGACCGCGAACAGCGCCAGGCCCAGTACCGCGAACCCGCGCGCGCCGAGCCGACGGATCAGCGCGCCGGCGCACAGCCCGACCGCCACCGACCCGGCGCCCTGCGCCGCGTACAACACGCCCACGAACGCCGGTGGGCGGCCGAGCCCCTGGTCGACCACGGCGTAGATGGCACCACCGCTGATCCCGGACACCACCATCGCCAGGCCGCCGGAGAGCACCAGTCGGCGCAGCGGACGGTGCGCCCACAGGTAGCCCACGCCCGCCGTGGTCCTGCTCCACCACCCGCTTTCCTCGACCTCGACCCGCACCGGCCGGTCGAAGCGCATCAGCGCGAACACGCCGGCCGCGAGCACGAACGTGCCCGCGTCCAGCAGCGCGACGGTGTGTCCACCGGCCCACGCGAACAGACCCGCGCCCGCCAACGGCGCGATCAGCTTCATCCCCTCGGAGGCGCTGAGCCGTATCCCGTTCAGGTCGCCCAGGATGCCCGGCGCGACACCGGCGGCGAGCGCGGTCGACTCGGCCGCGTCCAGCAGCACGAAGCCGACCCCGTAGCCACACATCACCGCGAACAGGATCCACACCTGATCGGCCGAGCGCACGGTCAGCGTCGTGGTCAACAACACCGCGAGCACCAGGTTGGTGACCAGGAGCACCCGTTTGGCCGGCCATCGATCGACGACCGTGCCCAGCAACGGCCCGAGCAGGGACGGCGCGAACACCCCGAGTGCCATCAACGCGGCCACACTGTCCGAGCCGGTCAGCGTCTTGGCCCAGACTCCCGCGACGAGCGACATCGCGCTGCTGCCGAAGCCGGAGACCACCACCCCGCTCAGGTACAGACTCGCGTTGCGGTCCCCGAGCACCTTTACCGCACCCCACGCCACGCGCCCACCATGCCCCTCGTCGTCGATGTCGCGGCTCACCTTGCTGTACTAGCAGTCATGAGCAGCGACGTCACCCGATTCGTCGAAGAAGTTGAGCCGACCCGACTCAACTCCGATCTATTCGAGGGTAAAAGCCCTGATCCGGACGCCTTTCGGGTTTTCGGCGGCTGGCTCGTCGCGCAGGCGCTGGCCGCCGCCGGGGCCACCGTCGACGCCGATCGTGTGCCGCACTCGCTGCACACCTCGTTCCTGCGGCCGGCCGACTCGACGCTGCCGCTGACCTACCGGGTCACCCGCACCCTCCAGGGCCGCACGCTCAGCCATCGGCTGGTCGACGTGCTCCAAGCGGACAAGGTGGTCGTACACCTGGTCGCGTCCTTCCGGGTGACCCGACCCGAGACGCCGTTCGCGCACGCCCCGAGCGCGCCCGCCGCGCCCGACCCGACCACGCTGCCCACCCTCGCGCAGCGGCTGGCGGCGCTGAACGGCCCGTTGCGCCGGCCCGGGCTGGTCCGCTACAACCCGGTGGACCTGCGCTTCGTCGAGCCGCCGAGTTGGGCCGACGAGACATGCACCGCGCGCCCGCCGCACAACGCGCTGTGGTGTCGTGTCGACGGCGATCTGCCGGAGCGCGCGCTGCTGCACGCGTGCGCGATCGCGTACGCGACCGACCTGAGCATCCTGGACACGCTGGTGCTGCCGCACGCGCAGGCCCTGGGCCGGCGCTGGATCCCGCGGGCCAGCCTGGACCACTCGATCCGCTTCCATCGCCCGTTCCGCGCGGACCGCTGGTGGTTGTACGACCAGGAGGGCACCACGCTGCACGCCGCGCACGGCACGGTGCACGGCCGGCTCTTCGACGCGTCGGGCGCGCTGTTTGCGACGGTGAGTCAGGAGGCACTGTTCGGCGAGCCGGTCGAACACCGGCCGTAGCGCCGCCGAGGGCCGGGGGCGCCAGCCGAGGGAGTGCACATGGTGCAGGTCGGAAAGGTCTCGCTGAATGTCGACGACCAGGACGCGGCGAAGCGCTTCTGGGTCGACAAGATGGGCTTCGAGGAGGTCATGGACACGCCGATGGGCGAAGCCGGCAGCCCGCGCTGGATCGAGGTCCGTGCCCCGGGCGACGCCATCACGCTGATCCTGTTCAGCCACCGGTTCGACATGGAGAAGGTCGGCTCGCTCAACAACGTGCTGTTCACCTGTGACGACATCCAAAGCACGTACCGCGAACTGGTCGCCAAGGGCATCGACTTCCCGGACAAGCCCGCCCAGCAGGAATGGGGCTGGTGGGCCACCTTCCGCGACAACGAGGGCAACTTCTACGGATTGACCCAGCGCAACCCCTGACCCGCCCACGCCGCCGCCCCGGCCCGTTCGCGGGCCGGTGAGGCGCCGGCTGTGATCTTGCCCGCTTGCGGTCCTCGCGGGCGCCGTGCCCCTCGATTCCTGCGCGGGGTTGGGATATCCCAGGGTGTCATGGCGGACAAGGTGCTTCTCGACTACGACGGCCCGATCGCGACGATCACCAACAACAACCCGGACAAGCACAACGCGTTCGACGACGACATGGACCGGTTGTTGTGGCAGATCCTCGGCGAGCTGCGGCAGCGGCCCGAGGTGCGCGCGGTGATCTGGCGCGCGGTGGGCAAGTCCTTCTCGTCCGGTCGGGACGTGTCCTCGATCGGCGGGCACCGGGTGGAGTTGACACACCACGAGCTGATGACCCGCGGGCATCGCGGCGTGCAGCAGCTCTTCGAGTTGCCCGCGCCGGTCCTGGTGGCCTGCCAGGGCTGGTCGATCGGCGCGTCCTTCCAGCGCGCGCTGCTGTGCGACATCCGGGTGGCCGCCGAGGGTGCCCGGTTCATGCTGCCGGAGACCACCCACGGGGTGATCCCGGACACCGGCGGCGTGGGTCGGCTGTTCCAGATCTGCGGCCCGGGAGTGACCGCCGACCTGGTGCTCACCGGACGCCCGATGGACGCCGCCGAGGCGTACGCGCACGGCATCGTCTCGCGTGTGGTGCCCGCCGACGAACTGGACGCCACGGTGCGCGAGATGGCCGAGCGGATCGCCGCCGCGCCGGCGGTGACCATCAAGATGGCCCGACGCGTGCTCGGCCATCTCGCCGAACCCGCCGTGCGCGCCTCGATGGCCGAGGAACTGATCGCGCAGACCTTCGTCAACAAGTCGGACGACTACGCCGAGTTCCGCGCCGCCCGCGCCGAACGCCGGCCCGCCCACTACACCGGGAGCTGACCCCCATGACCGAGGCATCCGACGGCATCATCGGCCTGCCCGAACCACCCGCCCCGGGCGCCGCCGCGCTGCCGGCCGGTACGTACACGGGCCGCACGGTGTTCGTCACCGGAGGCGGCACCGGCCTGGGCAAGGCGATCGCGATCGAGTTCGCCCGGCTGGGCGCCGACCTGGTGGTGGCCAGCCGCAAGGAGGACCACCTCGAGGCCGCCCGCGAGGCGCTGGCCGAGACCGGCGCACGGGTGCGCACGGTGGCCTGCGACATCCGCGAGCCGGCCGACATCGCGGCGGCCTTCGACGCGGCCGTCGACACGTTCGGCCTGCCGGACGTCCTGATCAACAACGCGGCGGCCAACTTCCCGGTCCCGGCCGAGGAGATGTCGCCCAACGCGTGGCGCACCGTCGTGGACATCACGCTCAACGGCACCTACTTCTGCGCCCGCGAGTTCGCCCGCCGGCATCTGGCGGCCGGCACGCCCGGCTCGATCGTCAACATCGGCGCCTCCTACGCCTGGACCGGCGGCCCCGGCTTCGCGCACAGCGCCGCCGCCAAGGCGGGCGTCAAGAACATGGTCGAGACCCTCGCCGTCGAGTGGGGTCCGTACGGGATCCAGGTCAACGGCCTGGTCCCGGGCCTGTTCCCGCACGAGGACATGACCGCCGACATCAAGGGGAATCTGGCCGGCACCCACGACAAGGACCCCTGCCAGCCCGCCATGCGGGTCGGCCGGCCGCGCGAGCTGGGCTGGGCCGCGACCTTCCTGGCCTCGCCCTACGCCCGCTTCGTCTCCGGCCACACGCTGGTCGTGGACGGCGCCAACTGGCAGCGCCGCGGCCTGGTCAACCCGCCGGTGGTCACCGTGCGGCAGCAGATGGGCAAGGGCCCGTTCGAACTGCCGTGAGCGCGACCCGGGCGCCGACGCACCCGGTGGCACGGCGCAAAATGGCATAAATACGTCATATCTGCGCGGAAAAATGGACAATACGACGGTCGGGTCGATCGCGATTCCCTGGCGCGATCGGCCCGACGTCGTGTCCGTGCCCATCGCCGCCCAGTGTCTCGGAGCCCCGCATGCCCGATCGGCGTCTGCCCTTCCGCGCCCGCAGACACGGTGTGCCCGGATCGCAAGAGCCGCCCGAGCGCTCGATGGACCCGCGCGCGGCGGACGTCCCCGAACCGGCACCGGTCGAGCACAGCCTGATCGACGCGGCGATCTACGTGGCCGGCGTCCGCGTCGCCTCGCCGACCACCCTCGCCGACACCTACCGCGAACTGCACGCCCGCCCCGGCGCCATGGCCTGGATCGGGCTCTACCGCCCCTCCGAGAGCCAACTCTTCTCCGCCGCCGAGGAGTTCGACCTGCACGCGCTGGCCATCGAGGACGCGATCGTGGCCCACCAGCGGCCCAAGCTGGAACGCTACGGCGAGACGCTGTTCGTGGTCCTGCGCGCGGCCCGCTACCTCGACGACGTCGAGGAGGTCGATTTCGGCGAACTGCACGTCTTCCTCGGCGGCAACTTCGTGGTCACCGTCCGGCACTCCGAATCACCGGACCTGTCCGCCGTCCGCCGCTGGGCCGAGGACCGCCCCGAACTCCTGCGCCAGGGCCCGGAGGCGGTGCTGTACGCGATCCTGGACAGCGTCGTGGACGCCTACGCCCCGGTGGTCGGCGGCCTGCAGAACGACATCGACGAGATCGAGGCGGAGGCCTTCCTCGGCGCCCCGAACGTCTCCCGACGCATCTACGAACTCTCCCGCGAGGTGATCGAGTTCCAGCGCGCGACCCGACCGCTCCTGCTCATGCTCACCGACCTGTCCACCGGCTTCGACAAGTACCACGTGGACCAGGAGCTCCGCCGCTACCTGCGCGACGTCCAGGACCACGCGACGATCGCCGTGGAGCGGGTGGCGGGCTTCCGGTCGCTGCTCGAAGGCATCATGCGGGTCAACGCGATCGTGGTGACCCAGGCCCAGAACGAGGAGATGAGACAACTCACGGCGGCCAGCAACGCGCAGAACGAGGAGGTCAAGAAGATCTCCGCGTACGCCGCCATCCTGTTCGCGCCGACCCTGATCGGCACCGTGTACGGGATGAACTTCGACGAGATGCCCGAATTGCACTGGACCCTCGGCTACCCCTTCGCGGTCGGCCTGATGGTTTTGGTCTGCGTGATCCTCTACGTCGTCTTCAAGCGCCGCAACTGGCTCTGACCGCGCCGGACCCGACATCGGTCACGACTCCTTCGACAAACCTGTCGCGTTCTGTCAGGTATGCGGTCCAGGATCGTTTTTGCAAGGACGCACGAACGCGACACGCACGAACGTGACACGCAACAACGCACACCGAACCACCACTGGAGGAGCACCACCATGGCGAACATCGTTCTCGTTCCCGGCTACTGGCTCGGCGCGTGGGCATGGGACCGGGTCGCCGAGCCGCTGCGCGCGGCCGGACACGACGTGCTCGCGGTGACCCTGCCGGGCCTGGCGGCCGACGGCGCCGACGCCACCGGGATCGACCTCGCCACCCAGACCGACGCCCTGGTCGCCGAGATCACCGCGCGCGAGTCGAGCGACGTGGTCCTGGTCTGCCACTCCGGCGGCGCGTTCACCGGGTACGAGGCGCTGGGCCGGATCCCGGACCGGATCGCCCGGATCGTCTACGTGGACGCGGGCCCGGTGCCCGAGGGCACCTCGCTCCTGGACCTGACCGAGCCCGAGGAGCGGGCCCGGATCGAGGCCGAGGTGGCCGAGCGCGGCGACGGCCGCTACACCTACCCCTGGGACCCGGCGGCCGAGCCCGCGATGCTCGACGGGATCACCCCGGCCGACCTGGAGACGCTGCGCACGCACGCGGTGGCCCAGCCGTACGCGGTCGCGGCCAGTCCGCAGCAGGTCGGCGACGCGGCCCGGCTCAAGGTGCCCGCGCACATGATCACCTGCATGTTCCCGGCCGAGCAGGTCGAGGCGATGCTCGCCCAGGGCCACCCGTTCATGGCGGAGTTCGCGGCGGCCGAGGTCAAGAGCGTGCACGGCCTGCCGACCGGCCACTGGCCGATGTTCTCCCGCCCCGAGGAACTGGCCGCACTGCTCGCGGAGATCGCGGGCTGACCCGTACCCGCGGGGTGGGCCCAGGCCCACCCCGCGCGGGGGTGCCACCCCAGTGACCTGCACGGTCGTCGCCCGAGACACTGGTGACACCAGCAGCGCACGGCACATCCACGGGAGGAACCCGCATGAGCACGCTCACGCCGCACAGAGGCGACCCACCGGCGACCGGTTGGCGGCTCGGTCGGGCCCTGCTGTCGGCGTGGCACGGCTTCATCCTGGTCTTCCTCTCCGTTCCCACCCTCGCGCTGTTCATCACCTGCGTCGTGTTCATGACACTGATCCCGCTGGGCGTCGGCCTGCTGTTCTTCCTGCCGCTGATGTTGCTGCTGCGCGCCACCGCCAACCTGACCCGGACCGCGATGGGCTCGTGGTCCGGCGTCCCGATCGCGACCCCCTACCGGCAGCTGCCGGCGGGTGGGGGCGTGACCGGGCTGTGGCGGCGCACCCGGCGCACGATCACCGAGGGGGCCACCTGGCGGGACCTGCTCTGGGCACTGCTGTACCTGCCGTCGAGCCTGCTGCTCGCGTGCTTCCCGATGATGCTGATCATGAACGGTCTGCACGGCGTGCTGATGCCCTTCCTGTGGGAGGTGGCCTACCGGCACGTCGAGTCGCAGTGGTACACGTTCATCAAGGTGGACAGCTCGCAGCGGGCCGGCCTGTCGGTGCCGTGGGGCCTGGTGCAAATGGGCCTCGGCCTCGCCCTGGCACCGTGGTTCGCGCGGGTCAACGCGCTGTGGAACCGGTCCCTGCTCGCCCCCACCAAGGAGGCCGCGCTGGCTCTGCGGGTGCAGCACCTGACCGAGAGCCGGACCGACGCCGTGGACGCCTCGGCGGCCGAGCTGCGCCGGATCGAGCGCGATCTGCACGACGGCGCACAGGCCCGCCTGGTCGCGATGGGCATGAACCTGGGCGCCGCGGAGGCGCTGATGAACAGCGATCCGGAGGCGGCCCGCGTGCTGCTCGCCGAGACCCGCGCGGCCTCCGCCAAGGCCCTGCACGAACTGCGCGATCTGGTCCGGGGCATCCACCCGCCGGTGCTCTCCGACCGGGGCCTGGGCGACGCGGTGCGCGCGGTGGCGCTGGAGAGTCCGCTCGACGTCAACGTCCGCGTCTCGCTGCCCGCGCGGCCCGAGCTCCCACTGGAGTCCGCGGCCTACTTCGCGGTCACCGAGGTGCTCACCAACGCGGCCAAGCACTCCGGTGGACAACACGTCGAGATCGATCTGACGTACACCGAGGGCAAGTTGCGGATCACCGTCACCGACGACGGCGTCGGCGGGGCCGACCTGATGAAGGGCACCGGTCTGCGCGGCATCGAGCGCCGACTCGATACATTCGACGGGACGCTCGCCCTGCATTCCCCCGAGGGCGGCCCGACGACTGTGATCATGGAGCTGCCGTGCGACTTGTCCTCGCGGAAGACCTCGCCCTCCTGAGGGATGGTCTGGTCCGCCTGCTCCAGGCCCACGGTTTCGAGATCGTCGCCGCCGTGGACAACGGCCCGGAGCTGCTGCGGGCACTGGTGGAGCACAAGCCGGACGTCGCGGTGGTCGACGTCCGGCTGCCACCGACCTTCACCGACGAGGGCCTCCAGGCCGCCCTGGAGGCCCGTCGGCGTGTCCCGGGGCTGCCGATCCTGGTGTTGTCGCAGTACGTCGAGCAGTTGTACGCGCGGGAGTTGCTCGCGGACGGCACCGGCGCGGTCGGCTACCTGCTCAAGGACCGCGTGTTCGACACCGACGAGTTCGTGGACGCGGTACGCCGGGTCGCGTCGGGAGGTACCGCGATGGACCCCGAGGTGATCTCGAAGCTGCTGGCCCGCAACGTGCGGGACAAACCGCTGGCCCAACTGACGCCGCGCGAGCGCGAGGTGCTGGAGCTGATGGCGGAGGGCTGCTCGAACGCGGCGATCGCGAGCCGGCTGTTCGTCTCGGAGGGGGCGGTCAGCAAGCACACCACGAACATCTTCGCGAAGTTGTCGATCGACACGTCGGACGAGACGAATCGGCGCGTGCTCGCGGTGCTGGCCTACCTCAACGGGAGCGGCTGAACTTCCGACGGGGCCTGCGCGCCGGCGTGATCGAGGACGGCGACCGGACGCGGCCACGGGCGGCCGGGGCTGCCGTGTGGGATCGCTCTCACCCCGCACGAGCGTACGGCGCATTGGGGCGGGTGCTCACGAACCGGTGGTCAAGCGCAACAGCCGGTCCCGTTCCTCCTCGACGATGCGTTGGGCGCGCAGTACGACGGCCTCGGGCACGCCGTCCGGCAGTTCGCCCGAATCGCGGAATCGGCGGAGGTCGCGTGGACGAACGCCGGTGATGTCGTAGGCCTTCAACGCGGCGAGCGACACGGCGTAGTCGTCGAGTGTGCGAGGCATGGTCTCCTTCTCGCGCGCTGGGAGGTCCGATGCGGGCACCTCGGGCGAGCCGGCGTCGGCCGGATCAGGGCTGCTGTCGTACACGCTGCCCCCGTCTGATGTTGTCAACGTCATTGCGGCGGTGCGGGTTCCCGGTACCAATCTTCCGGACGGGAAGGCGCGGGTCGCTCCCCCGTACGGATGAACTTCGCGACACCTGCGGCAGGAGGCGCGGCGAGCGCGTACTCCCCTCGCCGCAGTACGCGGGTCGTGCGTACTCGACGAGGGCTGATCACCACACGGTGTTCGAGGAAGCACAGATTGTCATGGCGGGGGGCGGAAAGCCAAGCATCTTTTGCTATCGGTTCGAATCCGACCCTCCGCGCGCGCTTCCCCGCCCGCGCCCGGGGAACAAGCGCACGCGATGATACGTTCGGCCTGGTAAGTGTTTTGACCCTGAATTACCCGTTGAGCAAGGAGCGTGCGTGTCCGCCCAAGAGACGGACCCCCCTAGTACCGGTCCCTCCCGAGACTGTGATCGAAGCCGCGACGTCCGGGAGGCGGTCTCATGACCGCGGCTCTTGGCATAGCCGCGATCGTCGTCCTGACCCTCGGTACCGGTTTCTTCGTGGCCCAGGAGTTCGCCTACGTCGCGGCCGACCGTAGTCTGCTGCGCCGCCGTGCCGAATCCGGCGACAAGGCGGCGGCCCGGGCGATGACCGTGATGGGGCGGCTCTCGTTCATGCTGTCCGGTGCCCAGCTCGGCATCACCGTGACGGCCCTGTTGGTCGGCTTCATCGCCGAACCCGCGCTCGCGGCGGTGATCTCCCCCCTCCTGGACCTGATCGCCGTCCCCGGCGGCGCCGTCCCGGTGATCTCCCTGATCCTCGGCTTCGCGGTGGCCACCGCGATCCAGATGGTGCTGGGCGAGCTGGTCCCCAAGAACTGGGGCATCGCCGAGCCCGAGCGGGTGGCGATCCTGCTCGGGCGACCCACGCTGATCTACCTGAAGGTCGCCGGGCCGCTGATCCGCCTGTTCGACACGCTGGCCAACCGCATCGTGCGTGCGATCGGCATCGAACCGGTCGAGGAACTGCACGGTGGCGCCACCACCGAGGAACTCGCGCACATCGTCGACGAGGCCGGCCGCGACGGTGACCTCGACCCCGACCTGTCCGGGATCCTGCGCCGCGCGATCGCGTTCGGCGACCTGACCGTGGACCAGGTGATGGTGCCGCGACCGGACGTGGTCCGGGTGCGCGCCGAGACCACCGCCGCCGAGCTGATCGACCTGGTCGCCGAGTGCGGACACTCGCACTATCCGGTGGTCGGCGAGCGGGTGGACGACGTACTGGGCGTGGTCGGGGTGGCCTGCCTCCTGGAGGTCGCGCCCGAGGACGCCGCGCACGTGAGCGCCGGATCCATCGCGCGCCCCGCGCTGCTGGTCCCGGACACCGCCGGGCTGGCCTCGCTGCTCGAACAGCTCCGGGCCGCGCACGAGGAGTTCGCGGTGGTGCTGGACGAGCACGGCGGCCTGGCCGGGATCGTCACCTACGAGGACGTGGCCGAGGAACTGGTCGGCGAGATCGCCGACGAGAGCGACCACGAGGACCCCGTCGACACCGAGCCCGAGGACGGCTGGTGGCGGCTGGACGCGGGTCTGCGCGTGGACGAGACCGAGCGGATCGTCGGCGCCGAGCTGCCGGACGGCCCGTACGACACGCTGGGTGGTCTGGTCATCGCGCACCTGGGCCGGCTGCCCGAGGTGGGCGACCGGATCAGGGTGCCCGACCCCGACGAGGTACGCGCCGGGCGGCCGGCCGACGAGGACGACGAACCGATCCGCTACACCGAGATCGAGGTGCTCGAGGTCGAACGGCACGTGCCGGCGCTGGTCCGGGTCCGCGTGCTGACCTCCGCCCCCTCGTTCCCCCGAAACACATCCGAGTGGGGTGCCGAACGGCGCTCCGGTCGCAACACCGAGGTGACCGCATGACCCCGACCCTGGCCTCCGGTGGCGGCCTGGGCTCGCTGGAGCTGGGCCTGCTGCCGGCACTGGCCATCACGACCGCCCTGCTGGTGGGCAACGCGTTCTTCGTCGCCGCCGAGTTCGCGATGGTGGCCGCGCGCCGGCACCGCCTGGAGGCGCTGGTCGCCGAGCGCAGGCGCGGCGCCAAGTCGGCCCTGGCCGGCGTGCGCGAGCTGTCGCTGATGCTCGCGGGCGCCCAGCTCGGCATCACGATGTGCTCGCTGGGCCTGGGCATCGTCTCCGAACCCGCGATCGCGACCATGCTCGACCCGCTCTTCGACGCGGTCGGCATGCCGGCCGCGGCGGGGCACGCGGTGGCGTTCACGATCGCGCTGGTGGTCGTGGTGATCCTGCACATGGTGCTGGGCGAGATGGCGCCCAAGTCGTGGGCGATCGCCGGCCCCGAGAAGGTCGCCCTCGTGCTCGCGCCGTCCTTCCGCGGCTACACCCGGGTGGTGCGGCCGTTGTTGCTGGCGATGAACGGGGTCAGCAACGCGATCCTGCGCCTGGCCCGGATCGACCCCAAGGACGAGTTGTCCCATCCCAAGGACGCCGAGGGCCTGCGCCGCCTGGTCGGCGAGTCCCGCCGGCTCGGCCTGATCGACAGCTCGTCGCACGACGTGTTGTCGGGCACGCTGCGCACGCACACCGAGCCGCTGGCCCGACTGGTCGTGCCGACCGCCGAGATCGACTCGGTGCCGGCCGGCGCGGGGCCGGACGAGATCGTCGCGATGTCGCGTCGCAACGGTCGCAACCGGCTGCTGGTGCGTGGTGAGGACGGCACGCTGTTCGGCGTCGTGCACATCCGCAAGGTGCTCACGTCGCGCACCCAGACCTCCGGCAACACCGCCGGCGAGCTGGCCACGTCGGTGCTCACGCTCGGCGTGGACACCCCGATCCAGCGCGCGGTGGCCGCCCTCCAGGAACGCCGCGCGTCACTGGCCCTGGTCCACGCCGCCGACGGCACGCTCCTGGGTCTGGTCGGCCTCGACGACCTCCTCGGCAGCGTCCTGGGCGCCCGAGCGGCATAGCGCACATCAGCGAGCGTGGGGGGGGGGGGGGGGGGGGGGGGGGGGGGGGGGGGGGGGGGGGGGGGGTGGGGGGGGGGGGGGGGGGGGGGGGGGGGGGGTGGGT